>JANLUE010000048.1:0-10778 GCA_031363325.1 Gemmataceae bacterium | reverse complement strand
GCCGACGAGAACTTGATCTCGGAGATACCGTTGGTTTGGTTGTAGGAGTTGGTGATCGAGAGCGCCGACGTGTTATCGGCCGTGAGGGTGCCGCCGGATTGAGTCACAGAGTCCGCGAGGAGGGACAGTCCGTTGAGTGTGCCGGAGAACTTGGCGGTTCCGCCGGACAGGTTGTACCCACCAGTGACTTCGACGCGACCGCTGGAGGTGAGAGTCCCGCCGGATTGAATCAGGCCGCTGCTAATTGTCGCGCGAGAATTGAGCGAGACTTCGACCTCTCCCCCAAGGATTTGAACTCCACGGCCCAAAATGAATGTTCCGCCGCCTGACGAAAACTTGGTCTTGGCACCGACGCTAGAATCGTTGATGAGCTTGACATTCATCTCGAGCGTCTTCTCGCAAATCAAGTCGAGCTTGCCGCCGTTGAATACTTGGCTCGGATCATCTCCGGTAAACTTGACGGAAGCTCCACCCGTGCCGCGAACAACTATCTCCCCGGCCGGCACTCCATTCTGTGGTGCTCCTGGCGCGTTGTAGAGAATCGCGCCGTTTTCCAGTCCGAGCGTGTACAATGTCGGAGCTGTCATGTCCGACGCGGGCTCCCAACGAGTTATCCCTCCATTGAGTATGGTGCGCGCCGTTTGAAACAACGTATAGTTCGCTAAGAGTAGCGTGCCGCCAGGCCGAACTTCAGTTGTACCTGGACCATACCAGTGGCTCGACTGATTTGGAGCACCGACCGAGGAATTCCAGCCGTATTGTCCAGTGATCCACAGATGGCCATTGCCCGTGATTGTCTCGCTTCGATCATCGACGTTGTTGACCCAACTTGTGCCTGCCGTCACCGATGTGCCGAAGCCGCGCATTGCCAGGGTGCCCGCCCCCGTCACCTTGCTGATGCCACTGGGCGCGAAACTTCCATCGAGGTAAAGCCAGCCCTTGGTTGGATTCGCATCCGTCCCGCCTTGGCCCGTTATGAGACGAGTGGATGCATCGAGTTGAACGATATTTGAGTTCTGGAAGTTCTTTGTAAAGACCTCACCGTTCTTTACTGTCATCGTACCGAAGTTGCGCATCCAGCCGTCATTTGGAACTCGGAGCGATGTGCCGGTGTTGGTTTGGACGTTGAATGTACCCATGTTCTCGAAAACCGCAGTGGGGTTTGAGATGTCGATAGTTGTCGTCAGATGCGTCGACGTGATGTCGAACTTGCCACCGGATATGATCGAGAAGCGAGAAGTCGCGTCAGTGATTGACAGCTTTCCGCCTCCGTCCCACATTCCGCTCGTCGTGTACACATTTATGGCACCCGACAGAGTCTTGTCCGCGTTGCTCTCCATCTTAAACACAGTGCCCGCCGTGGCGTTCACCGTCACTTCGAGCTTGCCGCTATTCCAGTTGAAGTTGGAACTCGCGTTGGCGGCGTGATTGAACGTCATCGATCCCGAGCCCCAGACTTTGCCGCCGTCTCCAGGGTCAACGACGGTCGGACTGGATCCATTGATGCTCAGCGCACCGTCAAGCCAGAGCCAATAGGCATCTTGGCCGGCTCGCGTCTCGATCTTGAGGCCGCCGATTTGGTAGGCCCCGTCCATCGTCGAGTTCCGAACGACGCCGCCTTGGCCGATCGGGGCTTGGCTGCTGAAAATCACCTGGTCGGCCGCACCGGGAGCCGCGCTTGCTATTTCCCCGTTGAGGCTTCCCACGTGCCAATTGAAGCGATTGCTCCAGTTGGAATTGCCGGTGTCGTTAGTCGCATACCAAAAGAACAGTGCCGGGTTTACTCGCTCTTCGAGCAGAAGTAGTCGTAGCTGCTTCAGCGCCGGACGCGTGCTGACAGTTCGGACTGACTTAGCGCGCTGACGAATAGACGTAAACATTAAAGTTCTCCGTGTGTTGAGATTGCTTTTGACTGTGGTCAGTTTCCTTGGTCGGCCCAGGCAAGCCGCGACAGTTTTCGCTTCGAACTCTCGATCAATCGATCGACTCTGCCTTCTTGGAACAAGCCGAGGTTCTCGGCACCCTGGTTTTGCCGGAGGTATTCGATCACGCTCGAAGGCTTCTCGCCGCGATCGAGCAGCCACTCGGCCGCGTAGTACCGTCCGCCCAGTTCGAATTCGCCGTTCTTGAGAACTCTCCAGTACAACGCAGGGAGTTCTGGACTGTCCGGGGCGCAACGGTCGAGCGCCCAGCAACAGGCGGATTGAACAAAGGAGGGATCTGACCCAAACGTCGTTCCGCCTGTTTGAGCTTGATCGTGGGCCATAACGAGGGCCTTCACCATCGCGGCGTCGGTGATTCGTAGTTGTCCGGCCGTCCCGGCGGCACTTGAGACGGGACCGTCGACTTCCGCGAGGAGTCGTCGCAATGTCGCTTGCAATTCCGGCGTTGCTGTAGCCGTCGAACCGAGGGCTGAGGACGCGGCATGGCGCACCCGAAGCTCCGGGTCATCGACGAGTTTGGTGAGCAGCGGAACGGCGCGGCGCGCGGCCGCTCCCATCGCGGCGATACTCCTAGTCGCCCCTACCCGCACGTTGACGCTGCGATCGGAATCGGCCAGCCCCATCAAGGGCGGCAGAAATCGGTCCGCCGCCGCCCACGCGAACTTTTCGGACGACGCGGCCGCCATCGATCGAACCTCGGCGTCCTTGTCGTCGAGAGCCGCAAGCAGCGCCTCCATCGCATCTAAGTTGCCGAGGAAATGCCGGATTTCGCCGATCGCAAAATACCGTTTCTTCGCATCCGGGTCCTTGCACTCCGCCACAAGTCGCGGGATCGCCTCGATCCCAGCCGCCAACTGCGTCTCGCGAAGTTGCCTGCGGAACTCCGGGTCCGGGTCGGCCTCGTGCTTTCGCAGTTCTGGCAAGGCCGCCGCGGCCTGCGGACCGGTGAGGCGGAGTTCCCGGAGCGCGGCGAGCCGGGTCGCGGGGTCGCGTCGGCTCAAGCATTTCACGCGATATTCGATCGTCGCTGCCAGGCGTTTCAGGTCGTAGTTGAGGCCATTCGTCAGGTGCAGGTCGGGATGTGAAACGTCGAAACCAAATCGAATGAGCGCAAGCGGTTGGCGACACACATGCACCTTGAACGCAATCCAAATTTCACGACAGATCCGACGGTCCTGACTTGCTTCAAAGATGCGTTCAGCCGAAGTAGCAACGTAGGAGTTGCCACGTGCTCGGTACGCTTGCGTCAAGGGGCCTGACTCGAGTTTCCACGCCGTGTCTCCGAGTTGATCCAATTCGACTATCGAAACAGAACCGCTGTCTCTCGTCTGAGTACGTAAACCCGAAAACACATACCCGCCCTCTGGAATTGTTTCCAGTCGGAGGTGGCCCTCAAAGTTCCAGCCATTGAAAATCCGCTCCTCCCTGCCATCCACCGGGTCTGCCCGAATGAGAAAGCTGACGCTGCGAGAAAGAGATTCGGGCAGGAAAATCGAGGCGGAGAGCACCTGTCCGTCCATCTCTTGACGAACGATGTAGAAGTCTCGCGAAACTCGATGCGCTTTGCCGATAGGCTCCAATTCTCCGCCCGCCTCAACAATCGAATATTGCGAGTTGGACGGTCGCGCGTTCTCGTATTCCGCCACAAACACCTGCCCGTTCGCCAATCGCTGGCAGTGCTTCGGGCTGCGCAAAAACTCGAATGTCATCACTCGCTCGCCCGATCGATTCAATTCCGCCAGCCGGGGGGTGTTGCCGCCTTCCTTGTCGTGTAGCGTCAGGATCGTGCCGCCCGGCACGTACTGGGCGTCGACCAGCTTTCGCTTAGTGTCCCATTCGCAGCGCGGCGCGCCATCACATCCAAACAAAGTCAGCTTGCCGGTCTCTTCGTTGAACCCGAGCAACAAGATCGGCCGGCGCGCGATCGCTTCCGCCTCGGTGATTCGCTCGTTGCCGGCGTACTTCTTCCACCACGCTCGCCACTCGTCGGCCGCCCGCTTCGGCTCCGGACCAGCGAGGACCTTCGGGGCCGTGTCGACGGCCAGCCAGCGCATCAATTCCTCCGCTTGCCAGCGAATCTCGATGGAATCGTCCGCGAGCAATTCGATCAGCGTCGGCACGCCGACGGAGTCGCGGCCGGCGAGCGGTCCCTGGGCGGCGCGCAAACGCACTTCGGGATCGGCATCCTTCAACAAAGTTTGAACGGTGCGTTTCTGTTCGGCCGTGCCGCGACGGCCGAGCAGGCAGGCGGCCAACGCTCGCCGCGCCGGTTGTGGGTCGTTCAAGTACGGCGGGATCAGCGCGACTTGTTTCGGGTTGTGGTCGAGCAGGGCATCGACGCCGTACCAGATGTCTTCGACGGCCGCGACATCGCCCGCGAACGGCAGGTAACCCAGGAAGGCCGAAATCGCCACCGGGCTCTTGCGGCGGAGCAATTTGCGGATCGCCAATCGCGCGAGCGGGCGATCGCCTTCCAGTTCGATTTGCGCCACGCATTTGCGAACGTGGGTGAGCGATTCGTTGTCCGCGCCGCCGAGTCGTCGCCGCAACGCCGGTAGCGCGACCGACCCGAGTCGAGTCAGTTCCTTCAGCGCCGCCTCGCGTTCGGCCGGCTTGTCGAGGCGCGCCACGAGCGCGGCGATGTCCTCGGCTTTCGCGTTCGGACCGTGCAGCGATTCGAGGAATTTGACCAGACCGGCGTCGTCGGTCGCGATCTTGGCTTTCTTCAGCTGAACGACATCGGGGTCGGGGATGAGGAATCCGGGCGGAAAGTCTTTTGGGTCCGCATCGGCGCTGGGCGTGAACGTCAACGCGACGAGAAGCGCGCCCCAGGTGATGGAGTGAGCGGAACGAATTGGCCGAAGATTTACGGCGGTCCAGCGCATGGCCGGCACCTCGGTTGGACTCGGGGAACGGGACAGTGGCTGCCGAGATCATCGGCGGCCGGGGCGATCCCCGCAAGTCGAACCGGCCGAATGTACCACGGGCGAAACGCCGACTCAAGACAATTCGCGTTTTTTTTTTGCCGAAAGCGATTTGGTATTTATCGCTGAAGGGCGCTTCGACATTCCGTTTGCCCGGCCCCATCCGGCCACGGCGGACTTCTCCGCTACAATTCTCGAATCACGCGGCCGTACACTCGCTTCCCAGGGCGCCGAATGCAAACGGTGAACTTCAATTGCCCGCACTGCGGGAACCTGATGGCCGTCGGGACGAACCTGCTCGGCCGCAACGTTCGCTGCCCGCACTGCAAGCAAGTCGTTCGCGCGCCGTCGGCCGCCGGCGAGGCGGCGATCGCGAGCCCGGCCCAACCGGTGCCGACTCCGGCGCCGCCAGTTCCCGCGCCGACGAACCTTCCACAGTTCAATATTCCGAAGCCGACGGACGCTCCAGAAAGCATCTTCGGCGAACGGCACGAAGAAGACCTGTTCGGCACCGAGCCGCGGAAGCCGATCATTCCCGCCCCGGTCAACGTGCCTCCGCCACCTAGGCCGAGCCCCGCCCCCTATCTGCAAGAGACCGTGAGCATCACGGAGGTGGCTCAACGGCCGCATGATACCGAACTGGAGTCACCGCACTTCGAGCCGATCCCGGAATCCCGGCCGGCCGACCCGCCGACCGTTCGCGATCGTCCTGCGATCGAGTCCGAGACGATTCGCCCGTCCTCGTATTCGGCCCGTGCCGCCAAGCCGGAAGGGGCCTCGACCGGGGCGTTCGTTTGGATTCTGTTCGCGTACGCGGCCGTGATCACGATCGCGGCCGGTTTCTTCGCGTTCCAGTATTTCACGAGCGGGTCGGGCAAACATCCGTTCGAGGAGATCCCGGACTTCTACGGCGAATATCGCAAGACGAACCCAAAGCCCGTTTCGTTCAAGAACATGCCCGACCCGAAGCTGGACGTGCCGCCGGAACTCCGGGTGAAGATCGGCGGCGAACTCTTGGTCGGCGACCTCGAGATTCGGCCGATCGCGGTCGAATGGAAGCCAGCCAACGTGGTCGAAGTTCGTGCCGATGGCATGCCCCCACCGCCCGATGGTCGACCCGCGTTCGACACATTGACTTTGCGGCTCAAGGTGAAAAACAGATCGACGAGCGCCTCGTTCCACCCGAACGATCCGGCGTTTAATCGGGCGATTACTTCGTCGGGCCCGCCGCCGTACACGGCCTTGCAACAGGGCAACCAGTTCTTTCATGGCCCGTTCGTCTGGCCGCTCGACGCCACCACCAAAACGATGCGCATGGAAGGTCAGGAGGCCGACGAGCAACCACTTGGCCCCGGTCAGGAGCGCGAGACGAGCGTGTTCGTGGCTCCGAGCGGCTTTCGGACGGCGGTCTCCTCGCTCAAGCGAAAAGACATTCAATCCGGCGACAGTTTTCTCTGGCGGGTGCAACTTCGTCGTGGCAACGTGAAGGTCCGCGTGGACGGTTTGGAAGTCGAGATCGCGACGACGGCCGTCATTGGCGTGCCATTCCAGGGTGGCGACATTCGCTAGCGGCCGGCGAACTCCGAAAGGCCGGCCGAGTCTACCCTCCCTATAACTTCATGAGCGCCCGTACGGTCGGAGTCGGCTCTCACAGCATGACCACGGAACCCCGACCGTCGCCGCGGCCCGCCTGCCGTCGCCTCATGGGCGTCCGGATCGCCGGAACCGGTAGCTACGTGCCGGATGCGGTTGTTTCCAACGAACATCTCCACAAACGACTCGGCTTCGATTCGGACTGGATCGTCAAGCGAACCGGCATCCTCGAACGACGCCACGCCCTTCCGCATCAAGCTACCAGCGATCTGGCCGTGGAGGCCGCCCAAAAGGCCTTCGCCGTCTCGGGCATCGGGCCACGCGACATCGATTTGCTCGTGCTCGGCACCTTCACGCCGGACATGTCCTTCCCGTCGACGGCTTGCATCGTGCAGGATCGGCTCGGCATCGTTGGCCCCGCGATCGAGATCGAAGCGGCCTGCGCGGGCTTCATGTACGCGCTCACGACCGCCGCCGCGTACATCGTATCCGGTGCCAGCGATGTGGCCCTCGTGATCGGCTCGGACTGCAACTCGCGCATCCTGAACCCGGACGACATCAAAACCTTCCCCCTCTTCGGCGATGGCGCGGGGGCCGTGATCCTGACGCGCGGCCGGCCGGACCAGGGGATTCTCAGCTACAGCATGGGGTCGGATGGCCACGGCGGGCCGATGTTGTGTCGGCCGTCGGGCGGCAGTCGACTCCCGCCCGAGCCCGAGCACATCGCCGAGGGCCTGCACTACATGTACATGGACGGTCGGGCCGTCTTCCGTTGGGCCGTCGCGATTCTGTGCGACACCATTCAGGACGTGCTGGCTGACGCGGGCTACACGGCCGACGAAGTCGACCTGTATGTGCCGCACCAGGCGAACATCCGGATCATCAATGCGGCCTGCGATGTGTTGCACATCCCCCGGGCCAAAGTGTTCAACAACCTGGAAAAGTACGGCAATACGTCCGCGGGCTCGATCCCACTCGCGATGGACGAAGCGATCGCCGAAGGAAAACTGGCCCCCGGGATGCTCACGGTGCTGAGTGGCTTCGGTGCCGGCCTGACGTGGGGCACCGCCTTGATGCGACTGTAAGGATGTCGACGTAAATTAGCGTGGGACCGGCGGGACACACGCGCGTCAAACTTTGGATCGAGATTCGGTGGCCCTTTCGCGACGAGCGGCAAGTGGTCGACGTCCTTTCGCGGTAGGTTTGCGGGGCAATTCCTCATGCGACCACAGAAAGCGTTGGCCGATGGCGGCCGCGTAACGCATGAGAGTCGCCACGGTCGGATTATCCTGCTTTCCATTCTCAAGCCGACTGACGACGGCCCGGTCCAGTCCCGAGCGCTCGGCCACGGCATCAATGCTCAATCCGTTTTCCATTCGAGATCGCTTCAGCGATTGAAGCGCCTGTTGCACATCAACGTACATTCCCATGGTCATGATGTCGTCTGGATCGCAATCGCCCGAGGCGATCAAATCGTCGAGAGATGGTTTCTCGGCCTGAAGCCGGACACGGAGCTCGCGCTCGCGAGCCCGCACGGCCGGCGACTTTTGATTGGCACGCTGGACGCGATTTGCTTTCGCCGTTGTCTTCTCAGGCATTCGCCAACCCCCGCTGGCACTGGGCGATGACTTCGCCGATGGTCGGCCCTGGGTTCAGCCAGTCGAGCGATTGTTCTTCCGTCGAGGGAAGCTCGCGTTGCTCAATCGCCGCTTGCCGCGGTTGCGAATTACCTCTGAAGATCATCGTAGCCCAATCAAACGAAGGTCGAAAGGCCCATTCAATCCCGGTCTCAAATCAAATCCAATCGCCGCTTCGTCGCGCGTGCCCGGTTGCAGTCCACGCAGGTGCCGCGGATGACGAACGAGTGGCCGGCGACCTGGAATTGGTTCTGGCCGCAGATCTCGGCGATGGCCGCTTCGATGGCGGGGTGTTGAAACTCGATCATCGTGCCGCAGTTTTCGCAGACGAGGTGTTCGTGTTGCGGGTAACCGTAATCGTGCTCGAAATATGTCTTCGTGCCGATCTCGAGCTTGCGCAACATGCCGGCGTCGACGAGCTTCGTCAACGTGCGATAGACGGTCGCGCGGCTGATCGAAAGGCCCGCTTCCTCCAGGTCTTTGGCGAGTTGGTCGGCGTCGAAGTGGCTGTGCTGGGCGAAGACGTGTTCGACCAGGTCCTTCTGCTGGCCGGTGAACCGTTGTGGCTCGGGCCGACTGACGAGATATTCCCGGAACTTATCGACCGGGGACTGCGTGACCTGTACGGCGGGTAACGACACCGCGAATCTCCGGAGTGAGGGGTACTCCGGTTATTGTAGGCCGGCTCAATCGATGCACAGGCGATCGGCGAGCCGATCGATGGCCTCGTCGAGCTTGTCGGGCGTGTCGTAGGTTCCGGCCAGGATTTCGAGTCGCACGCGGGCCACGAGGTCCTGACGCACGTTCGGGTCGAGAGCGGACGGGTTCATCCGGTGTGCCTCCAGGTGGGCAGGCCCGCCGACGGGTCGGCGGACGAAGCCCCGGCGCGTGTCGCGGGGCCAAGGCTCGGTCATGGGACGGCTCGCTCTCCCGGGGCTCGGCCGACGGCCAACCCCCGACTGCCAACTTAGGCGGTTTCGGACCAGGTACAACCCACGCATTCGCTCGAACGCGCTCACGGACACCTCCGCGATTGGCCGGTCCTGGCCGGGGAGCGACGGTCGGCTCCGCGCCGATCGTCCGTCTGCCTCTCTTCCATCGACGGACAACGGTCGCGGTTCCAGTGAATCGGCGAACGACTCAACTCAGCTGCCGCAACCGAGCGCTTGATGCGCCGACCCTGACTGTCGGTCGCGTCGGACCGGTGACGCGCGCCGAACGCGACGCGCGGGCACGTCCGAGAAAAGTTTCACCGAATTCGACGAGACGAGTTCAAGCCTTCCGATTCTCCCGTTCCGAAGTGGAGAGGGAACCAATCCTAATTCCCAATTCCCTTCGGCAGCCGCACCGTGAACGTACTCCCCCGGCCGAGTTCACTGCGCAACGACACTTCGCCGCCGAGCAAGCCGCACAGTTCGCGGACGATCGACAAGCCCAGCCCCGTGCCTTCGTGTTCGCGGGTCAACGTGTTCGGGCCGGACTGGCGGAACTTCTCGAACACGCGTTCCTGTTCGTCCGCCGGGATGCCGACGCCCGTATCGGCCACGGTAAACGCGACGCGATCCTTGTCGGCCACGACGGTCAGCGCGACGCGTCCGCCTTCCGGCGTGAACTTGATCGCGTTCGACAACAGGTTCGTCAGAATCTGACGGACTTTTCCGGCGTCTTGCCGAATTGTCCTCAACTCGGCTCCATATTGGAAGCGGAGATCGATGTTCTTCTTCTCGGCCGGCAGGCGAAAGACGGGCAGGAGGGCGTCGCAGAACTCGGGGACGGAAAAATCCTCCGGGCGCAGGTCCATCTTGCCCGCTTCGATCTTGGCCAGATCGAGGATGTCGTTGATCAATGTCAACAGCTGCTGACCACTCGTCTTGATGTTCGCCACCCAGCGGGCCTGCTTCTCGCTCAATGGGCTTGCCGACGAAAGCAACACGTCGCTGAAGCCGATGATCCCGCTCAACGGCGTCCGCAGTTCGTGGCTCACGGTCGAGAGAAAGTCCCCCTTGGTCTTATCCGATTCGTACAGGGCCATGTTCGCACGGGCCAACTCGTCGAGCCGACGGTCGAGGTCGCTGTTCAACGTCTTTTGCTTTTCTTCGCCGTCCATCAAGTGGCGGACCATGCGGTTGAACGCGTCGCTCAGGTCTTCGAACTCGTCGCCGGTGTGGATCTCGGATCGAACGTTCAACTGCCCATTCACGATCGCGTCGGAGACGGCCTTCAAGTGTTTCACCGGCTTGACGACCACATACCGGATAATGAGGAAATTACCGGTCATGATCAAAATGGCGGTTAGGAGGGCGAACGAAAGCAACAGGGCCCGGTTGACGTGGGCCCCGGTCTCAATCGCCTTGGTCGAGAGAGTGACTTTAACGACCGCCATGAGGTCGCCCTCGCGAAGTGGCGAATGGCCGACCGTCGCGGCCGGCGGCCGATTGTGACACTCGATGCACGACGCGGAGGCCCGGATCGCACCGTAGTAATGGAACACCCCGTCGGCCGACAGGTTGTAGCTCTCCTCGGCCAGGTCATCGTCCGCGGCCATTCGGCCAACGACCCCAACCTCGTCCCCTTCGGGCTTCTGCTCCGATTGGCGCGCGTCGGGCTTGAGGATCTTGTACTGGTACTTGTTCAGGGCGTCGGGCCAGGTTCGTTCGGATTGACCCTGGAACGCATTGACC
>JANLUE010000394.1:0-5024 GCA_031363325.1 Gemmataceae bacterium | reverse complement strand
AGCGAGACGGAGGTCGCTGCTGCGACCCCTCCGGGGTCGTTGGGTTGATGGGGTCGCGTACCGGGGGTGTCGCTGCGCTCAACCCCCGGCTAATGGCTGAAACGCCTCCGGCGTAAAAACCGCTCCGACCGGGCTCGCGTGCTGAGGTCGGTGCGGCGGCCAGAATCTGGCCGCTACACCAACCCGAAGGGCGCTTTAACGACCCACCAGGCGCTCCACGATCGTCCCGATTCGCCCCAACTCGGCCGGTCCCTTGATCTGGCACAATTCGGCTTCGCCCGATACGTCGACGGGCTCGCCGGCGAATCGTTCGACCAGGGTCGCGCGCAAGCGTTCGCCGACGGCGTCGGACTTGAGCGTGATCGCGATCTCCGATCGGCCATCCGCCGCGTGCGGAATCGACAGGGCCACCGAGCGCAGTTCGCCGGCCGGCTTCAGCAAATCGCGACGGCCCTGGAGCGGGGTGAAGGGGAAGATCGTGTATGGTCGAATCAGTTCGTCCCACTTGTCCGACGTGGCGACCAGGCCGACACAGGCGTCGTCGGCCAAGCGCGTTCGCAGTAGATCCTGGAGCGGGCGTTTCAGGTGAGCGATGCCCGATAGGGCTTGACCGGGCACCGATTCGAAGTCGCGCGACAGCAAGGTGGCGACGAGCGTGCGTTCGTCGGGGGCCCACCAGAAGATGTCGCCGACCGGGCCGGCCTTCAAGGCGTGTAGCGTGCGGCCATCTTTCTTCAACGCCCGCGACTTCGTCGCCTGCACGAGCTCCGGCACGTTGAAGGTCTGACGCGTCCGAATCACCAGGACGGCTTGCGGCGGCAACGAGCCCTTCTCGAAACTCAGCCCCAGAACAATCTGCTCGACGTTCTTCAGGCCGACCCCGCTGGCCGAGTCGATCGTCTGCACGAGCGCCTCGGGCAGGCCGAGTCGAGTCAACGCGCGAACCGGGTCGTCGCGTTCGGCGGGGTCGAATTTCTCCAGCAAGGCGGGCAATTGGATTAGGAGGATGGCCTCCGTTTCGGCCGACAGGTAGCCGAGTCCCGGCAAGTCGACGGGGCGCATGACGGTCACGCTCGAACTTGGCGTTGCACCGTCGTCGGGCGAGAGTCGCCAGGGCCGCCATACGATCAGACCAACCGCGATTGCCGCGAGGAGGCCGCCCAGCGCGAACATCGGCCAGCGTCGTGTGGGCTTCGAGGAAACTGGACTTGCATTGTTCAAGCGAACGGCGCTCGGGCCGATCGACTCGCCGCAACGTGGGCAAGTCGACTGGCCTTCGGATCGTAAGGCATTGCAGTATGGGCAGGTCAGCGGCATGTTGGGTTCCGTGGGGCCACGGACTATTCTTCGTTGGCTCGGCTCGAAAATCCACACCCCTCAGATCAAAGGACGCTCGCCGGGCGACGAAATTCCCCGAATGACAAATCGAATCCTCTCCGCGTGCCTAATCCTTGGGCTCGCCCACTCGTCGATTCGGGCCGACGACAAGGACTGGCCGAGCTACAACCGCGATGAAACCGGCCATCGGCACAATCGCGGCGAAACGGCGATCGGCCCGGCGAACGCTGGCCAGCTCGTCGAAAAGTGGCGCTACCCGGCCGAGGGTTCCGGCGAACAAATCGGCGTCATCCACGGGACGCCGATCGTCGTCGATGGCTGCGTTTACTTCGCGACGGCCACCGCCGAAACGTTCTACAAGCTCGGGCCCGACGGCAAGTTGAAGTGGTCCTATCGCAATCCGGGCTTCGCGGAGCTCGACCCGACGTCGCCCACGCGGTTCAACCCCGGGGACAATGGCGTCCTCTGTTCGGCGGTGGTCACGAAAGACAGCGTCTACTTCGGCGACATGGCCGCCTGGTTCTATTGCCTCGACCGCGCGACCGGCAAAGAACGCTGGAAAATCAACTCGCGCGCGAAGGACTTTCCCGGTACTCATCCGCTCAACTGGTTCGTGGCTTCGCCGATCATCGCCGATGGCAAGTTGATCGTCGCGGGCGGCTGCCTCGAGCAGATCGCCGGCATTTTCCCCGGCTACAAATCGTCGACCGGTCGCGGCTACGTGATGGCCCTCGAGCCAGCGACCGGCAAAATTCTCTGGAAGTACGATGTCGGCGCCAAGCCCGAGCCGTTCGACCCGCCGATCACGATCACCGATAGTTGGGGGACGTACAAGTTCGTGAGCGGCCCCGCTTCGAGCACCGTCTGGTGTACGCCGTCGTTCGACCCGGAGACCGGCACTATTTTCTTCGGCACGGACGTCAACACCGCCCCCCGTCGGCCGACCAAGGATAATCCGAAACTCGCCACCGAAGACTCGTGTGCCGTGATTGCCATCGACGTGCACGACGGCAAATCACGCTGGGTTCGCCAACTCAACCCCGGCGACGTATGGACGAACGCCATGCGGGCCTACGACCCGAAGACCGGGCTCTACAAGGATCAATCGATCGGCGACACGCCGAAGGTGTATTCGATTCCGGTCGACGGCAAGCCGACCAAGGTCGTCGGCGTCGGTTGCAAGAACGGCGGCTTCTACGTGATCGACGCGGGCGATGGCAAAATCATCGCGAACACACCGATTTACACCGGCGCACCGAAGTATCCGCTGAACCCGAAGCCCGATCCGCGCATGCTCGCCCTGCCGAGCCCGATCGGCGGGCTCCAGACGGGTTGCGCAACCGATGGCAAGTCAATCTTCACGAATGGCATCGACACCGTGCAACTCGGCACGCAAGACACGATGGCCGACAGCGGCGTACCGCCAACGGGTGGTCGCGTGGTGTCGATCTCACTCGATTCGCGAAGCGAAAACTGGCGGCACGATCGACCGAAGGTCGCGTCGCTCGGCGGGCCGAAGCCGAAGCCCGTGTTCACGAACGTCGGCGACCCGGTCGCTTCCGGCATCGCGGTCGCGAATGGGGTCATCTATTTCACGACCGTCGCGAGCGGCAAGCTCATGGTGCTCGAAGCCAAGACGGGCAAGGTGTTGAAAGAGTTCGACGTGGGCCCGGTCTGGTCCGGCCCCTCGGTGTCGCGTGGCCGAGTCTACGTGGGCACGGGCAATACGCAGTTCGCGCCCTCCGACGGCGAAGCGTTCTTTCCCAAGAAGTACACCGGCGTGCTGCATTCCTTCGGCCTGCCGGGCGAGGACGAGGTGAGCAGGCTTGGGGCGGGGCGCGAGTAGCCTGTGTTACGGATCGGCATGATGTGATATGTTGGGCCAAGCTCGGCCGACGGCCGTCAGCACTCAATATCACACTGGCTATTTTCCAGTCGTCGCGACCGGTCCAAGGAAGGGACCCCACCAGGTTTGTGGCGTGATTCGCAACGAAATTGGCCCGACATCCTCCACGAATTTTGGCGGCGGGTCAGGCTCCCAGTCGAGCCGGAGTTCGCGCAGTTGGTGGCGAAGTTTCCACAGGTCCCAGACGTGATGGCGAGTCCGCTCCGTGTTCATTCCCAGGAGTCGGCGACCGTCGGGGCTGAACGAAAGGTCGATCAGGTAGTCTTGGCCGGGGGCGTCGAAATGGGCAATCAGTTCGCCATCGGCAATGCGGTTGAGCCGAATCTTGCCACTCGGCTCCGTGACCGCGACGTACTGGCTGTCTGGACTGATGGCGAAAAGGCCCAATGGCCCCAGCCTTTGAACGAGTTTGCATTCGGGAACGGACCAGGAAAGCAAGTCCGATTCGCCGATTCCATAGGTGATCAAGTGCTTGCCGTTCGGGGTGAATCGACCGCAGCCTTGGTTACCAGTGGGGTGTGTGAGCAGAATCTTGTCGCTCGTGACTTCGCGCACGCAAAAGCCGGGCGCGGTGAAGGAAAACGAGGCGATGAGGGATCCGTCGGGGTGGATGGCCACGTGCCGCACGTCCTCCTGCACTTTGATCGGCGAATTCCGACCCGTTTCGCGATCGAACACCAGCGAGCCGTAGCCAATTGCTTTGGCAATGTAGCGCCCATTGTCGCTGGTATCAATTTCGGAGACGCCGACTGGGCCCAGCACGTCCGGCGCACCGATCGAATAGCGATTTCGTTCCGCTTTCACACTCCATCGGGCGACTCGAGAGGATCGGCCGACCGTCCCTCGAACGGCATAGAGGTTTCCGGTCCGGTCAAATCGTGCGCCGCGGCACTCGCCCTCCGTCGGCAAAAATCCCAGTCGCTGCCCTGTTGACAAGTCGTTGAAAACGATCCCCATCTTCGTTGGCGTGGCAAGGAGTCGGCCGTTTGGGTGGACGGCGAGGCTCCCTTCGAATGGAACGCCGTCTTGTCGACTCAGTGTAATACCGCGATGGATGCCGTCGAGCGTTCCCTCCCACCATTCACTGGCGAGCGGAGACTTTGACGCGGCCCGATTCGCGTCGAGTTCTTTCATGTGAAACCGAATTTCTGGCGTACTGCTCTCAACATTCAGAATCGTGTTGTGGCCCGCCCAATTGACGCGGAGCAACAAAAACTGCCCCGAGGGATCGAATGCCATCTCCACCGGACCTCCGAGCGGACATTTGACAATTTCCTGGGTTTGCTTCCGCGGTCGAAAGAGAGTGATTTCGCTGTCCAGACTCGAAATTGCCAGCGTTTCGCCGTCCGGCGACCAAGCCAAATGATCCGGGGAATTGGGCAGCGCAACACGGTTCGTAATTTTGCCGGTGTCCAGATCCAAGATCAGCGAGATCTTCAGTCCCCCCATGGCGAGCTGACGTCGCGGCCCGAGAGCGGACCGTTGCACATCAATCGTTTTCTGCCAGAGGTGCCGCGAATTGAATGCGTTCGATTCGCCATTCTCGTCGAGCGGTCTGACCGCGATTTCCCAGTTCCGCGAAAAGATGACGATTTCCGGTCGGTCGGGCGCGAACCAAGCATTCGCAACGTTTTCTTGGCGAATCCGTTCCTGTGGTTTCGAACCGTCGATCTGCCAGATCAGAAGTCTGTTCCCCGCCAAGCTCGAGACGAAGCGGTTGTCGGGACTGATCCGGACTTCGTTCAACTGCTGGTTTCCGCGTTCGAGCGGAATTTGGAGC
>JANLUE010000308.1:0-3638 GCA_031363325.1 Gemmataceae bacterium | reverse complement strand
GTTGAACGCTTTGGCCGACCCGTTGGTCACGAACGGAGCATGGGCGGCCGCCGCGACGCCCGCCATGTTGGCGAGCATCTTCACGTCCGGGGCCCGCTTGACATCGTATTCGTAATCGCCCACGAGCATGCCGTAGGGAGTACCACCGAGGATGCCGTATTCGTCCTCATAGACCTTCTTGAAGGTCTCGGACATGTCGAATTCGACGGCGTTTTCCAGGTCTTTGCGAACTTCGTCCTTGGTCGCGTTGAAGACCCGGACCTGGAGGCTCTGGCCGGTCTCGCTCTGATGAACGAGGTAGTGCAAGCCGCGCCACGTGCCTTCCAGCTTCTGGTAGGCGGCGTCGTGGAGAATCTCGTTGACCTGGCCGGTCAGCTTCTGATCGATGGCGTTGATCCAGACCTTGATCGTGGTCTCGACGTCCTTGCCCATCGTCTTGCCGGCGCCCTTGTCCTCCATGACGCCTTGCACGAACTGATTGATCGCGTCCAGGCCGCGTTTCTTGGCCTTGTCGTCGTCCGACACCTTCATCTTGGCGGTGGCGTCGTCGAGCCACTTGGACGCGTCGAACTCGGTGGTCGTCGCGCCGGCTCCGCCGGCGGCTTGTGCCTGTTCGGCCATGGTTAGCTACCCTCCCCGGCCGGCTTGGCCTCTTGTCCAAATTGGGCCGCCAGGGCCTGAGCCTTGTCGGTGTTCGCGATCACGTCCGAGAGCAGTTTCTCGAGCGCGTCGTTCCCTTCCATCTTGCTCAGCAGCTCGGTCAGCTTCTTGCGCATCGTCAGCAGTTCGTTCAGGACCGGAACCTGCTGGGCGATGTTGCCCGGATCGAAGTCCGCCATCGACTTGAAGTTCAATTCGACCGCGAGCTTGTCCGTGCCATCCCCGGTCAACTTGTTCGGCACCTTGAGGGCCAGCCGCGGGGCCTGCTGGGCCATCACGCCGTTGAAGTTGTCCCGATCGACCGGGATGAAGCGCCGTTGCTTGTAGGTCTTTTTCGACCCGTCGGGGTTGGTCGGGCCGCCCATCGCCGAGAGGTCGGACAGAACGCCGACGACGAACGGGAGTTCGAGAATCGGTTCGGCCCCTCCGGTCTCGACCTTGTAGTCGATCATGACCCGGGGCGGGCGGACGCGCTTCAGGCGGTCCTGGTAGCTTTCCGGCATGGCCGTACTCCTGAGAGAACTTTCACGGGCGGCACGACAACCGAACGGGTCGTCGCGCGAGCGGTGGTCGGTCCGTAGTCGAGACGGAAAAGGGATCGGGGGGGATTCTAGTCGGCCAGGGGGCGGGATGCAAAAAAAATTCGCATCTCGCCGATTTCATTGGAATCGTGTCGGTCGTCGCGCCTAGCGAAACCCCTCCCAATTCGCGCCGTCGAACACTTCGTTCGGCCCGAATCGAGCCTTGTACTCGAGCGAACGACAGCCTTCCACGAAGTACCCCAGGTACACATTCGGGATCCCGCGCTCGCCGGCCGACTCGAGAATTCGCAGCACGTTGTACGTCCCGAGCGAGCGGCCCCGGTCGGCCGGGTCGTGGAAGAAATAGATCGCCGACAGTGCGTCGGGCATCACGTCGACGTAGCCCACGCCAATGAGTCGATCGCCCAGGTAGTAACGCCATTCCTCGGTTGGGAACGGGTTCTCGACGAACATCTCCGAGTAATCGTCTGGCTCTTTTGGGTCGTGGGCCGGCCAATCCTTGGCATCGACCTGGAACTCGTGGAACCGATCGTAGAGGTGGAGTTTCTCCGCGGTCACGCTCGGCTCGTCGATCACGAGTTCGACATCCGCGTTGGCCTTGCGGGCCCGGCGCTGGCTGCGGTCCGGTCGAAAGGTTGCGACCGGCACACGCAGCGAAAGGCAGGATCGACAGGTCTTGCAGGCGGGCCGAAACATCGCTCGACCGAAACGCCGCCAGCCGGAAAGCAATCGTTCCTGATAGTCCTCGGCCGAAGCGAACAGAACGACATCGTAATGCATCGACGCCCGCTCGCCCGGCAAATAGTTGCACGGGGCCGCGGGCGTCGTGAACTGGTGGAGCGAGACCATCCTGTCATGTTAGCCGCGAGATGCTCGCCGAGCGCGTTCCATGCCGCTCGCAAAGCTACTCGACGAACTCGGCCGTCACCGGGTTCGGGATCACGCCCGCCTTGTGGGCTTCGTCCAACAAGCGTCGGACCGCTTCGCGGCCGCGCGGGCCGTAGTCGAGCGTCCAGTCGTTCACGTACATGCCGACGAACTTGTCCGCGAGCGACACGTCCATGTCGCGGGCGTATTTCAGTGCGTGCTGCAACGCTTCGGCCCGATGGTCGAGCGAGTAGCGAATGCTCCGTCGAATGTAATCGCTGACCCGTTTCATCAACTCCGGGCCGAGGTCGCGACGGACCACGTTGCCGCCGAGCGGCAAGGGCAACCCGGTCTTCTCCTGCCACCAGACGCCGAGGTCAACGACCAGATGCAAGCCCTGGTTCTGGAATGTGAGTTGGCCCTCGTGGATGATCAGGCCTGCTTCGTACTTGCCACTCGCGACGGCCGCGATGATCTCGTCGAACGGGACGACATCGTATTCGAACCCGCCCGGCAACAGGAGTCGAAGCGTCAGGAACGCGGTCGTCATCGTACCGGGGATCGCAATGCGAACCTTTTTCAATTCGTCGATCGACATCGGCCGACGAGCGACGACCATCGGCCCGTATTTATCGCCCATGCTGCAGCCGGTCGGCAACAGGGCGTACTTGTCGAGCAGGTGGGCGTAGGCATGAATGCTCACGGCCGACACTTCGAGTTCGCCCTTCATCGCCCGGCGATTGAGCGTCTCGATGTCCTGCAATTCGTGGACGAAGCGCAGATCGCCGGTGTCGATCTTGTCGTTCGCCAGCGCGTGAAACATGAACGCATCGTCCGGGTCCGGCGAGTGTCCAACGCGAATAATTCGTTGTTGTTCCGTCATGTGTGTTTCCTTCAACAATTACTAACCACAGAGATCACAGAGAATCGGTGTGAATGGCCAAGCCATTTGTGCGGTGGGAGATTTCAAATATCATCGTTCAAATCTCTGTGCTCTCTGTGACTCTGTGGTTAGATTCTGATTTCCCCAATTGGCTAGATGTTGCTGATCGACGACACGAGTCGCCCGCGTTCGAGGGTGTGGACCGTGTGGGCCAGTTTCGCGAACTCGGCCGAGTGGGTCACGACGACCATCGTCTGGCCTTCTTTAGCCAGGTCGACGATGACGGCCATGACGTCGGCTGCCATTTGCGGGTCCAGGGCGCTGGTCGGTTCGTCGAACAGCATCACCGCAGGCTTAACCGCAAGAGCCCGGGCGATCGCAACACGTTGTTGCTGGCCGCCGGAAAGTTGTTCCGGCCGCGAGTCCGCCTTGGCGGCTAAGCCGACGCGTTCGAGCAATGGCCGGGCGATGCTCGCGGCCACGTCGCGCGGCTGACCGAGCGAGTAGCGTGGCCCCGACATGACATTTTCGAGTGCCGTCATGTGCGGGAACAGATTGAACTGCTGGAACACCATGCCGACCCTGCGACGCAGCGCGAGCAACGTCGCCTTCGGCGTCTTGCCGTTCGATTCGGGTCGCAGTGTCAGGCCATCGACATCGATCTGGCCGCCGTGGAACGTCTCGAG
>JANLUE010000295.1:0-2015 GCA_031363325.1 Gemmataceae bacterium | reverse complement strand
CAGTTGGACGCGAACGTTCGGCTGTTCCAATCGGACATCGAAATCGACCGACTCGCGGAGCGAGTCGGCCACACGGGTGGCCCGCTCGCTCCGCGAGCGGGTTTGGCCGTGACGCAACAGCCGGCCTCCATCGAAATCGATGGCCTTCCGCTTGCGGATTTCCGCCAAATCGCGATTGGGGAGGTCCTCGCTGCCAGCCGGGCCTATCACGCGGAGGCGGGCGAACCGCAGCCGCCGGCCGACGGCCCGCTCTTGCTCGCGGGCCATCAACCGGACCTGTTTCATCCGGGCGTGTGGGTCAAAAACTTCGCGCTCAATGGTCTGGCTAAGCGATTCGGCCGGGTGCCGTTGAACCTCGTCGTCGACAACGACACGGTCAAAGCGCGGGCCGTCCGCGTTCCAATCTTGTCCGATGATCCATCAGACGTTGAACTCGTGTCGCTGCCGTTCGACGCGGCCAAAGCCGAAGCGCCGTTCGAGGAATACCACGTCGCCGACCGACATCTGCTCGCCTCGTTCCCGGATCGACTTCGCGAACGAACTGCGAACTGGGGCTTCGAGCCGATCGCGCACTCGGCGTGGCCCAAGATCGTGGCCGAAGTGGAGCGCGGCGTGACGCTGGGCGAAGCGATCGTTCGGACTCGGCGCCGTTACGAGCGCGACTGGGGGGCGACGAATTACGAGTTGCCGGTAAGTCGATTGCCGGACACGATCGCGTTCCAAGCCTTCGCGCAGGAGATCTTTACGCGACGCGTCGAATTTCGCGCGGCCTACAACGGGGCGCTGCGGGCCTATCGAGCCGCCAATCGAATTCGCAGCGAGAACCATCCCGCGTCGGCGTTGATGGAGCGCGATGGTTGGACCGAAACACCGTTCTGGGCGTGGCGGGCGGGCACCGCGCGGCGCGAACGATTGTTCCACAACGGCATCGAACTTCGGGCCGGCACGGCGGACATTGGATTCTTCGAGCCGACGGACCTGCGAAAGTACGGCTGGAAGATTCGCCCCCGCGCCTTGACCTTGACGATGTTCGCTCGACTCGCCCTGGGGGACGGGTTTCTCCACGGAATCGGCGGCGGCAAGTACGACGAAGTGACCGATGACATCATTCGCCGCTTCTTCAAGCTCGAGCCCCCCGGCTATGCGGTCGTCAGCGCCACGCTTCGCCTGCCACTCCAGCGCTTCGACGTACCCGATGTTCATCGGACCGAACGAGCCGTCCGCGATCTCGACTGGAACCCGCAACGCGACCCAATCGTCCGTGCCAACTTGCCTGACTTGGTCGCCGAGAAAGCTCGCCTGATCGCGAACGAACCGAAGGATCGCCCCGGTCGACGCGCCTGGTTCCGCGAATTGCAAAGCGTGACGCGGGCGATGCGGCCCGCCGTCGAGCACCTGCGTGAAGTAGCCATCGAGGATTTCGCCCAGGCCCGCGTCGAACAGCGCGCCAACTCGATCCTCGGCAGCCGCGAGTTCTCGTGGTTGCTCTTCCCGGAAGCGATGTTGCGCGAGTTCTGCGGTGCGATACTCTCGGCCGCCCATTCGTGACACAATTCACGATCGCGTCTCTTTGGCGCGGGGCCACGATTCACTTTGCCTTGGACCTCCACCAAGCGACCGTCGAGCCAATCAGCCCGACAACCGAGACGCCCAGGATCAACATCATCAGCCAAAGGACGGGCCCTTCCGTCTTTTGGCCGTCGAACTCCGGGTCCAGGTTGAGGAACACCGCGATGTACATCACGCCGGCCGAGAGGGCGTAGGCGGACATCAGGATGGGAATATTTTCCTTCCGCCGAGTCAACCAGAAGCCGGCGAGCAAGTAGGCCACGATCAGATAGTCGATGATCCAGAGCGGCGCGTATTGCCAGTGATCGTGGCTCGAGTTGATGACGAACTCGCCGATCGCGAGGCCAATCGCATAGACGAGCGCGAGGTAGCGACAGACGGTCAGAAGCACCACGTACCTCCGCTCCACGTTGGTTCAAGCCGGCCGCACCTCGATGCCGACGCCC
>JANLUE010000288.1:0-1999 GCA_031363325.1 Gemmataceae bacterium | reverse complement strand
TGCGGATCATGCCGCCCTCTCGAATTACGCTCGATTTCCAGTGAACCGAATAAGCTAGGGGCTTGGAAGCGGGTCGGCAACGGTCAACCGGGCGTTTTTGCTTCAAGCTGCCGCCCGGCGCTCGACGACCGGCACGGTCTGGCGGAAGTTGACGTCGCCGATCAGGCAGGGGTGTTTGTATTGCTCGGGAGCGCCGCCGGTCCGGGCCACACGGTCACGATCCCAGTCGGCCCAGTAACCCGGCGGCACGAGATGCACGCGAACTGGGCCGAGTCGCCCACTCGTTCGCTTCGCTTCGTACTCGACGTTGTTCTCGCCGAGGGCCAGATCGAGCGCCAACACGAACCGACGCAACAAGGCCTGGTCCAAAACGTCCTGTTCTTCCAGGAAGAGCCCGTAGTACGGCTGCTGCTCGTCCCAACACGGGGCGAGCGCGTAGGCCGTCAGCGGCTGGCGGACAGTTCGCACAACGCGATCAACCGCTTGCGTCACGTGGTGTTCGGAGAGTTTCTCGCCGGTCAGGTTCGCGAAGCGGCTGCCCTTGCCGAGGAACTCGATCGTCGGCGTCTGGTGGAAGAACCCCGTGACTCGCACGAGGTCCGAGATCTGGTAGCGGTAGAGCCCGGCCTTGGTCGTCGGCACGATGTAGTAGTGCCCGCCCGCTTTCACTTCGTGGGCACCGAGAACGGTCGGTTCGGTTCGATCGATCTCACTTTCGGGGATGAATTCGAAGAAGTGCGACGTGATGTCGAGCACGCCGGAGGGGGTACCGTCCTCGACCGGGATCGTCATGCGGCCTTCACTCGCCAGCAAGCCCAGGTCGCGGATCGGTGCGTCGCCATAGTACTGCGACAGTTGCCGTAAGTACGGCCCGACGCTGCCGCCCGTCCAACAACCGATGAGCAAGCGGTCGGCCGGCCAGGCGTCGCGCGGCAAGAGCCCGTTCGACTTCTGCACGAAACGCTCGAGTTCGTCGGCCCGGTCGGACTTCGGCTTCAACTTGCGGGTCAACGCGTTACGAATGTCGCTCGGAATCTCGAGCGTCGGATTCAGCGTGCCATCGGCGATGTCGCGGATGAGCGCTTCCTTCTCGCGGTCCATGAACCGAGCCAGGTTCACGAGCGTGCTCGGGTTGGCCGACATCAACATGCCAAGCCGCTTCGGCAACGCAAACCGCAAGGCGACGTAAGTTCGAGCGCGGGCGTCCTTGATCTTGCCGGTCTGCGGCGGCAGGACGTACATCCGCCGCATCAATCGCTTCTGGACCTGGGCTGTGAAGCCGGACAAGTTGCCGCAGGCGATGTCGGCCTCGGTGCGATACTCGTCCGCGTCGCCGGCCAGTTGCAGGATCGGCTTCAGGAACACTTGCTTGTGCTTCTTGATCGCCCGTAAACCCCAGAGGTTCCAGCCGCGTCGATAGTCGTCAAGGTACTGTTGCGTGATCGGGATGTGTTTGCGGGCGGCGGTCGTGCCGCTCGTCAGGGCGAACATCAACACTTTCGGATCGGCGAGCAACGCGTTCGTCTCGCCGGCCATCACGCGGCGAATGTACGGTTCGAGATGTTCGTAAGGCGCGACCGGGACATGATGCCGATAGTCGGCCACGGTCCGAATCTTGCCGAAGGCATAGTCGCGGCCGAAGTTCGTACCGGCGTGGTAGCGAAGGATTCGCTTCAGAAGCTCGGACTGCGTGACCTCGGGGTACAGGCAGGCGGCCTCGAAGGCGGCGAACTTCCGATACAACGGCCGCGCGACGGCCTTACGCAACAACGAAACGAGGAATCGCCCGACCATGACGGACTCGCGGTTCGTGGGCGCTCGTGCGCCGTTCCAGTTCAAGTAGCGGCCAGAATCCGCCGATGCGGATCCGTTCATACGCCGAAGGCGTTTCAGCCATTAAACCCGAATCACGCCGAGAGCCGGAGTTCCATACGGTACGCGAACGCGTTGCGGATTCGTCGCAGCCCTTCAGGCTGCGGGGTTGGGTGCGGGCCCAAAC
>JANLUE010000282.1:0-2621 GCA_031363325.1 Gemmataceae bacterium | reverse complement strand
GCGGTGACTCCGGATTTCCTCGGCCCGCTCGCGGAACCCTTCACGGACGGCCGGGTTTAGCAGCACGATGATGCACCAGATCCCGACCAGCGAAAGCCCCCCGTCGATCACGACCGGAATCAATCCGAGCGGCCCGAACATCACGAGCAACAACAGGGCCATGAAGATGCCGATTGGCACGTAGATGAACACGGACATGATCGAGCCGATAATGGCCAAGGGGTACGAAGTCAGGTCGTGCATCTTCGACGCGCCGGTGCACATGATCGAACCGAGGATGAACATCACGGTCGCTTGAAGCATGATGTTGACGCGCGGCCGAATGAATGGCCGGAGCGGCGTGGCCTCGCAGAAAATAATGGGGAAGACTCCGAACGCGAACGTGCACACCGCGACGACGCAACTGAACAGGCCGAGCCGCAAGAGCCAGTTGGAAGGGACGACCGTCTTGTACATCGCCGGACCGATGGCGCTCTTGGCGAAGCGATCGCGCAAGCTGCCGAGGTGAATCTCGGGCCGGGCCCCTTCCTCTTCCTTGATGACGCCGTACGGATTGCCGTCCTCGTCTTCGTCGACGGCCGGCTTCGGTTTTGGCGGCGGTGGGGCGGTGACTCCGGCGACCGCGTAGCCGGCCTGCAGGATCGGCTCTTCCTCGGCCATCGGCTTGGCCGCGAACACGATCTCGCACTTCGGGCAACGAATCTTCTTGCCGAGCGGAATTGCTTCGGCCCGACGGAGGACGGCCTGGCACTCGGGGCACTGGTACTTCGGCATCGACTGGCTCGCGACGTGTTTGCAGTCCGCTCTCTACCACTGTACCCCGTCAACCCGGCTTTTGCCAGACACCAATCGTGGCGTCCTGGCCGAGCACCTCGACTCGAAGCTGCCGGCTCGGCACCCAATGTTTCGGCTTGATCGCCTCGCGCAGCAGATCGGGCTCGGAGACGAGCAGCACCGCTCGGCCACCCGGGCGAAGCACGCGATCGTACTCGCGGACGGCCGCACGGTACAACGGGCCGATCTCCTCCGGCGAACTCATTTGCTTACCGAACGGCGGATTCGACACGATGCGATCGACCGATTCGGTCGCGAGCGGCAAGCGCGTAGCGTTCCAATGGACAAGCGTGGCCGGCCCGACGCGATGCAGGTTCGACGCGGCCGCCCGGAGCATGCTCATCTCGATATCGCCGCCCAGAACCTCCGTGCGCCCGGCCCGGCGCACCTTGCTCAATTCGATTTGCTCGGTCAGGATCGTGCCGGCACCACACATCGGGTCCAGGACGGTTTGTTCCGGCCCCGCGCCGGCGAGGCGAACCATCGCGGCCGCGATCGTCGGCCGAAGCGACGCGGGCTGATGTTCCACCTTGTACGCCCGATGCCGCATCGTCTTGTCCGACAGACGCAGCCCGCAGACGGCCGTCCGGCCGTGAATCGTCAGCCAAACCTCGACGGCCGCGTTCTCCTCGGCCGGCTTCCACGACGAGGGAAACACACCCCCGAGTCCCTGCGCCATCGACTTGCCGGCGTCGATGCGCCGGTAGCCGTGCGTGCCGGTCATCTGCGTGACGAGCCGGTAGCCGGGTTTGCCCTTGGGCTTTGGTCGAATCGCGTGATGGATCGAGAGCAGATGTTTCCAATCGACATCGCGGGTCGTCCAGTGCCGAATCGACTTCAAGTCGTCGGCCTTGTACGTCAGCGAATCGGTCCCCCAACCGAACAGGAACACATCTTCGACGGTGCGGAGGCGCAGGAGGTCCGGCCCCACTTTGGGCACGCGAAACACGACGATGCCGCGTTCGGCCTTCTTGACTTCGCCGCCATGATCGCGCGTGATCTCCTCGGCCGCGATGGCCTCGAGGCCCGATAGGACGATTGCGTAGCAGGCGGGAGTTTCGCGTTCGATTCGACGCTTCGCCATGTTCAACCGGCCGTCATTTCCTTGACCAGGCCGGCCAGAAGGACCACGTCCTTCTTCGCGAGCAGATGGTCGATGCGAGCTTGCGGGACTTCGAGTTTTTGCATGACCGTCGCCGCCGACTGCCAGAGCTTTTCCTTCTTCTTGCCTTCGGCCAGGTAAAGCTCCCCGACGAGTTCGGCCAATCGCTGCGACTGGATCGAATCGAAGTTCTTGTAGAACCGCTTGATGATCCCTTGCTGATGCCGGCTAAAGTCGTCGAGCATGCGCCACCTGTCCGCGGGCCAGTGAGCCTTTCACGATAAGCGCGCGTGGCGGAAAGTCCAAGGCGAGCGGCCTGATATGTCGACTTCGCGTCGCGGCGAAATCGAGTGAGGGGTACAATTCAAAAGAATGGTCAACTCTACGGAGGATCGTATGGCCAGCCTGCTCGAGGACGCGCGGCCCGCAACGATCGACGATTTGGATGCCGAGTTTCGCCGCCTGAGTGACTGGTGGAACCGCGAGACGATGTTTCTATCGAACATGAATCAAATGCTTGCGCGTCCGGCTTACCGCCAAATCATTGAGCTTGGGCCGCCCGTCGTTGCGATCCTCTTGTGCGAACTGCGGGACAATCCGGATTGGTGGTTCGACGCGCTGGAAGAATTGACCGGAGCGAATCCTCTCAGTGCCGAGGACGGCGGCAACGTGGATCAGATGTCGG
>JANLUE010000277.1:0-3655 GCA_031363325.1 Gemmataceae bacterium | reverse complement strand
GGGCGTCGGCCGAGCCGAGCTTCGATTTCGTCGCGCTTTGAGTTTCGGCCACTTCACCTCCCACGGACTCAAGGAACCCTTGAGTTTTCTGGCAGGTGGTTCAGGCTTTGCGGTCGTACATCCAATCGATCGACTTCGGCATAAGCTTCTCGCGAATTATTGAAACGAATGGCCGGCGTCCGGGAACACTCCGGCGCGGACCTCCTGGCAAAATCCCTCGACAGCTTTCTGGACGGCCATCCCGAGTTCGGCGTAGCGCTTCACGAACTTCGGACGCAGGTCGCCGTACAGGCCGAGTAGGTCTTGAATCACGAGCACCTGGCCATCGCAGTGGGGGCCGGCCCCAATGCCGATCGTCGGAATCGAAAGCGACCGCGTGACCTTCTCGGCCAACGCACTCGGTACGCACTCGATTACCACAGCAAAGGCCCCGGCCTGTTCGACCGCCTTCGCGTCGCGGAGCAATTGCTCTTCCTGACGTTGCACCTTGAACCCGCCGAAACGATGGACCGATTGGGGGGTCATCCCGATGTGGGCCATGACCGGGATGTCGGCCCGGACGACGGCCGCGATCGCCTCGGCCGTGCGTTCGCCGCCTTCGAGCTTGACCGCGTGCGCGCCGCCAAGTTGCACGAGTCGGCCCGCGTTCTCCAATGCCTGCGTCGGGCCAAGCTGAAACGTCATGAACGGGAGATCGGCGATCACCATCGCTCGCGTCGTCCCGCGAACGACGCACCGCGTGTGATAAATGACATCGTCCAGTGTGACCGGCAACGCGGTCGGATGACCTTGCATGACCATGCCGAGCGAGTCGCCCACGAGGATCGCATCGACGCCAGCGGCATCGAGCAGACGAGCGAACGTGTAATCGTATCCGGTGAGGACGGCCAACTTGGTGCCGCGTTCGCGCGCCGACAAAAAGTCCGGCACCGTGACGGGCTTCGGCTTGGTCGGCAACGCGGACATGACGAACGCCTCGGGGATTGAGGCCATTCTATGTGCGACGAGTGGAGCTCCGTTCGTTGCCCACGCTCAACGGGGTGTTCCGAACACTTGCGTCCAGTAACGCTCGCCCTTGGAGTTCGTCGCCACGCCGATACCGATCTCGGTGAAGTCTTTGCGGAGCAGGTTTTCTTTGTGGCCGGGCGAGTTCATCCATAACTTCACGACTTCGGCGGGCGTGGGCGAGTTCCAGGCCACGTTCTCGCCGCACTTGGCGAATCGATAGCCGGTCGCTTTGACTCGGTCGGCCGCGAATTTGTCGTCGAGCTTGTGATCCAATTTGTTTTGCTTGGCCATGTTCGCGGAATGACCTCGGGCGGCCTCGAACAATTTGGGGTTGGCCTTCAACGGCGCGAGGCCGGCCACCTTGCGTTCGGCGTTCGTGCCGTCGAGGACGCCTTGTTCCGCCTCGGTCAACTTGAACTCGGTGGCCTTCGGCGGATCGGCCAGGAGCGCCGGGGCGAGCAACAGGGAGAGGATGAGAGTTCGCATCGGGCGATTATAGCGGAGTTCCGATTGCGCCGTCTGTACGAATCAGGCACCGTTCCAGGCCGGTGGACTCGATTCGGCCGCGACTTTCCGCCCGCGAAATCACCCAAAGGAGGTCGATTGGAGTTTCGTGCCGAGCCCGGATGCCCGGCGGTCTCGAAAGGACTCGCGATGGCCGACTTCTACGTACTCCCGCCGCGGCCAGCCGTTGGCGAGCAGATCGCCAGGGCAATCCGACCGTTCCTCCCCGGCTTGTCGGTCTCCCCATCGGCCTGCGTCCATTTCCTCGAACGACTCGTCGAGGATTCGGGCCGGGCATTCCTCGTCCACCCCGAAGACCTGCCCGACGAATCGGACATCGTCTCGGCCCTGCACGATGGCTTTGGCGCGAACGAAACCGATCGCGTGATCCAGATCGGCCTGACCGGCCGCGCGGCCGACGAACCCCGCGTACAAATGCTCCGCGTCGCGGCGTAGCCATCTCGCCCCGCTCGATGAGTTCACGCAGCGACTCCCGACGCGAAGAACTCAAGTGGCTGGCGGCAAGTCAAGCCGAATCGATTCCGTATCGGTGATGCCAATCTTCTCCGCACACAGTCGCAACGCCGCGGCTTCGTCCACTGTGCGCGTCACGATGTCATTGCCGCGATCGATCGTCCATTCCAGGTCGCGGAGAATGTAACGCCCTTCCGGGGTCGGGCGTTGCAAGGTCAACATTCGCCGGAAGATCGAGGTCGGGTGTGTCGAGACGTACCAGTTCGCGACTTCGAAATCGACGTGGAGTTGTGGCTCTTCGGTGAACGCGTAGAGATCGTTCCAGATTCCGTCGCGCCGCGATTGCAGCACCCAGAGATCGCCGTCGCGCGTCAGGCGATACGTCCAGGCGAACTGAGTCGATTGCTGTTCCGCGACCATTTCGATGGGCCGCAGTAATCCTTCGCCGCCGAAGCCCACGTCGGCGAGCCACGGTCGGCCATCGGCCTCGACGCGGAGCAACATGTGCGTTCGCGGCAGGATCGTCTCGACCCGGAAACGAACGCGGGCCGCGAGCTTCGTGACCGCGAAACCCAAGCGTTCGAGGACGGCCGCGAACAATGTGTTCTGCTCGAAGCAGTAACCGCCCCGCCGGCGCCGAACCAATTTGTCTTGCAGCGAACTCAGGTCGAGCAAGATGGGCGTGCCCGCGAGGACATCGAGGTTCTCGAACGGAATGTGGCTCGCGTGCGCGGTGTGAAGTTCCTGAAGCGTGTCGAGCGTCGGTCGGAGCGAGTCGCCATATTCGATGCGAGCGAGATAGGGGTCGAGGTCGATCGATTCGTCTGGCACAGCGAGCCTCCGGCGATAGGTTTCACTCTACAGTGGGATCGCGGGCGCGCGACGATTTGCCGACAATTGAAGGTAAGAATCGAGGATTGGGATGACGCTTCGAAGCAACGAAGAACTCGCTCAACTGGGGCCAGACGTGTTCGCACGTTTGGTTCGGCCTCAGTTGCGCTCAGAAGACGACGACAAGTACGTCGCAGTCGATGTCGATACCGCCGAATTCGAAATCGACTCGGACGATCACGCCGCCGTGATGCGCCTGCGTCGTCGACTCCCCGGGGCCGACATTTGGCTTGAGCGGGCCGGTTGGCCCGCCGCGTACAAGATTCGGCGAGCATTCGAGGTCCATGCTGCGATGCGACGTTGTTGAGGGAGACATGGATACGGAAGCCGCGACACAATTGCTTGACCTCATCATTTCGCGCGAACAGAGTGCGGGTTGTCCCATGGCCGACGCACAATTGATCGAACCCACACTTCGTCGCTGGCGTTCGTACGAACGGAGATTCCGACGCCACCGCGACCAATCTCTGGAACATCGGGCTGGCGATCTCGAAAAAGGGCTGCGCGAATTGTTCCCCACTGGAAATTACGATCCCGGCTGCCTTCGTCATTTGGCGGAATCGTTCGCGACCGCGCTGTTAAGCGCGAGCGGCACGAAATAGTTTACCTGCCGCTGGGCTTGATCGTGATGTCGTACTTGGGGAGTTGCTGGGATCTCGTCAAGCGAGCTTCGTACGGCTTCATCTGCTTCTTGGTCAGGCGGACGCCGTCGGGGTAGGTCCCCGGCAAGCGCTTGACGGTGGGGTGTTGGCCCTTCCAAACCATCCGCAGCGCTTGC
>JANLUE010000255.1:0-6674 GCA_031363325.1 Gemmataceae bacterium | reverse complement strand
CAGGAATTGGTGCCAGAGGTCTCCCTGGTACACGCGCCGACGCGTCGAACGCCGTCCGAGCTCCGAGAGCATGGCGTCGTAACAATCCTGGACCAAAACGCACTCGAGAGTTCGGACTGGATGACGGGCGAAGATTTGCGGCTCGTCGAGCACGAAATCAGAATGCGTTCGCGCGGACTCGATGAACCCGCGTTCAAAGCGGACCCCGAAGAGTTTCATTCCAAGTGGTTCGACCCATTCACCGCCGTGAGCGTGCAACAATACCCAGACACGGTGTTCCAAAGCCGGCCGATCGATGCCGCGCTTGCGGCTGGCGAGATGAACTTGTGTGCGAATGAACTCGGCCTGGGTGCTCTTGGCCCGGTCGCCGGTTTCGTCGAGCCAGTCGGCGTAGATCAGGCGTGGCGCGTCGTTGTCGGGGTCCGCGCAAACGGCCCGGAGAAAAGCATCCTCGGCGGGTGTATGCACGGTTCACCCCATGACCGCTCGGGCCGCCCGCGCTCGGAGGAACGACCGGACGCAGATCGCCACATAGAGGGCGCACAGGACGATCATCAAGACACCCGAGACGGCCGACGCTTTCTCGAAGTCCATCTTGCTTCGCATCAAGGGCATGAACCCGCCGATCGCGCCGATCAGAGCGAACGCGGCCGCCGCATGCATCGCGTGCTTGCGGGCGGCCGGGTTGAGTTGCGCGATGGCCCCACACAGGAGCAGAATCGCGCCGATGCCCGCCGGGATCAACGCGGTTGGCGACGTGCCTTCGGGGCCGACCGCTCCGAACTGCGCCGGCTGAAAATAGCCCACGAGCCCCAAAACGATCAGCAGGAGCCCGAACACGATCGAGACGGGGGCCATCAATTTCTCCCGGAATTCGCGAGCAAAGGGGTGAGTCAACGGCGCGCGTGGCACGCGCCGTCGCGAATGGAATTGCTATTGGAACGGGTCGACTCACGCCACGTCGATGACGATACACGAGACGTTGTCGCGCGAGCCGGACTCGAGGGCCAGTTGCACGAGCCCGTCGGCACACGGCTGCGGCTCGGCGACGCCTTGCATGTAGGTGAGCAGCTTGTCGTCGGTCACGACGCCGTGCAGGCCGTCCGAACAGAGCAACACGCGATCGCCGGGCTGGACGGCCAGAGCAGTGACCTCGGGCCCCTCGCCGACTTCCTTGCTGCCAAGGTATTTCCAGAGGACGTTGCGGAACTTGTGTTCCTTGGCCTCGGCCGCCGAGATTGTCTTCGCCTCGACCAGGGCCTGGGCGAGCGAATGGTCGACCGTGAGCTGGCTGATCTTCTTGCCGCGCACGAGGTAGGCCCGGCTATCGCCGACGCCCGTGACGAAAAGCTCCGCTCCCTTACGCCACACGGCCATGACGACCGTGGTGCCCATGTTCTTCATTTCTTTGTCGAGCTGTCCCATCGCCATGATTTCTTCGTTCGCCTGGACGATCGCCCGGCGGATCATGACTTTGGTCGCTTCGGAATTGACCGTTCCGGTCAGCGACTTGCGAAGCTCGCGTGGGATGATGTCGACGGCCCGCTTGCTGGCGATCTCGCCCGCGGCCTGGCCGCCCATCCCGTCGGCCACCACGGCAACGGTCAAGTCGGGAACGACTTTCAACTCAATGGAGTCTTCGTTGTTCTCGCGGTAGTTGCCGAGATTGGTGCATTTTCCGATGTTGAGTGTCAGCGCCATGGGCCCCTCGCCTTCGGCGGCCAAATCAGGATGGGTTTGGGCGGCTTGGGCAAGCCGGGAGCGCGCTCCCTCGACGTAATCCAACTATCCATTTTAACTTAACCAGTATACCGGCGCGAAATCAACATGCCAAATATGCCGACCACCGGATTTTCGCCGTCCGTCGGCCAAGCCCCTTACGACCGGACTCTCGACCGGGCATGCGTCCACCTCGTACATGACTGGCTGACCGGCTATCGGGGCGGCGAAAAGTGCCTGGACGTTCTCTGTCGCCGCTTTCCCTCCGCCCATCTCTATACGTTACTTCACGCCAAAGGGTCGTTGCCCGATTCGATTGAGCGGATGGCCATCCGCCCGAGCTTCCTTCAGATGTTGCCCCGGATCGACCGTTATTATCGATACACCCTACCCGTGATGCCGCTCGCGGCCAGCTGGCGGATCGGCGATTGCGACCTTCTCGTCAGCCTGAGCCACGCGGTCGCCAAGAACGCCCGACCGCCACGAGGCGTCCCCCATGTCAGTTATTGCTTTACGCCGATGCGCTACGCCTGGCACATGCGCGAATCGTACTTCGCGGGCCGGGTGGCCGGGCTGAAGTCGTTCGCCGTCGATCGATTGCTGGCCGGCTTGCGAGCCTGGGACAAGCGCACGGCCAGCCGGGTCACGCACTTCGTCGCGATCAGCGAAACGATTCGGCAACGCATCCGCGATTGCTATGGCCGCGACAGCGTCGTGATCTACCCCCCGGTCGACACCGACTTCTACACGCCGGACGCCGGGACACAGCGCGAAGATTTTTATCTCATCATCTCGGCCTTCGCACCGTACAAACGCGTCGATCTGGCGATCGAGGCCTGCAACCGTTTGCAGAAGCGGCTGATCGTGATCGGCAGCGGCCAGGACGCCGACCGGCTCAAGGCGCTCGCGGGGCCGACGGTCGAGTTCCACGGCTGGCGACCCGATCTTGAACTTCGGGACCACTTGCGCCGATGTCGAGCGTTGTTGTTCCCCGGCGAAGAAGACTTCGGCATCGTGCCCGTGGAAGCGAACGCGTGCGGTACCCCGGTGATCGCCTACGCGCGGGGCGGAGCGACCGAGACAATCGTGCCACTCGGCCAACCGGCCGCAACCGGTGCCTGGTTCGCCGATCAGACCGTCGATTCGATCGCCGCCGCGTTGGAACAATTCGAGCGCGCCCAGGCGACTCTCGACCCCGCGGATGCGCGTCGCCAGGCGTTGAAGTTCGAGCGAAGTCGATACGAGTCGGAATTGTTGGCGTATCTGGCGAGCGTTGTGAAGTGCGGAAATTGAATTGAGGCCGGCACCGTGTGCGGTGCCGGCCACCTGCAAGATTCAGGAGTTCGTGTGGTCCCATGAATCGAAGCTGGCGAGGACTTGCGACCAGGTCAGGTTCAATTCCCCGGGCATTTGTACCCCGTTGTGGATCCCTCCGTTCGGGCCCCAGGGGTTGGCGAGACGGTACTTCTGTGTGGCCGAGTCGTAGCCGATCAACATGTACTGATGGATCGGAACTACGTTCGCCGCGGTTCCGGACACTCTGGACGTCAGTGCCACGAGATGACCGGCGTTGAATTCGCTACGAATCGTCGTCGAGTCCATGTTGGTCATGAAGGCGGCATTCAGGCCCGTGATCTGACGCATCGACAGAAAACACTGGCCGCCGTCGATGCTCTCGTACGAGTTCTTGTTGGTTTCCTGGCCGAGACCGCCTTCTTCGTTTCGCTGAGCGTAGGCTTTTTCGGCGAGCGCGACCCAGAGCTTCGCCGTGGCATCGCCCACCTGGTCGCCACGGTTCGCGAAGGCGAACTTGTGAGTTGAAGTGACGGGAAAGGCCCGGTCCACGGTCACGTAGTCGGCCACGCCGTTGACGTACAGTCGCACGGTCCAAGTTTCGTCGCCGTTATCGATAAACATGTTTTGAATCGTGGCTGGCTTCATCAGGGCGGCTTCGCCGAGGGCGGCCACGAAGTAGCAGTCGCCCACGGCACCTTGTTTCACATCCGTGTAGAAGGGCACGCTGTCGGAACCGAACAGCGAGCCGGTGGCCGACTCGTAGTTCAGCGTGACCATCTGGCCGACACTGTTCTTGGCGCGAGCGATCGGGTGGTCGCTGCCCTTGAACCACTTGCCGATGAGCCGATCGAACTTGGTCGCCGAGTCGTTGGCCGCCAGATTTCCGAGGAAAGCTCCCTGGTACGTGGCGTTCGCCGTGTTGTATCCGACGACTTTCTTGGTGAGCTTCTGTACGTATTCGGGCATGTTGAACTTCGAGCCCTCGGACCCCATCGCCTTGAAGTCGTTGATCTCGGCCAAAGTCACCTTGCCGTCTTCCTTGGCCGCGTCGAACACCCACAACATGTCGTCGCGGCTGAAGTTGGAGTGGCCATAACCGTCGTACCAGGCGACTCGGGCCGCCGACCGGAGGTTCTGGTCGGTCATCTTTTGGTCGAACCAGGCCGTATGGCCCGCCGTTCGACTATTGCCCGTCGACGACTCGCCGTAGCTCGTGCCCGAGTCGTCGAAATAGCGGTCGTATTCGGTCCCACCACTCAGGTAGTCCGTGCCGGCCCCACCGTCCAGCGTGTCCTGGCCGGCCCCACCATAGACCGAATCCGTCCCCGAGCCGCCGCTGACGAAATCGTCGCCGGCGTCTCCGAAGACCTTGTCGTTTCCGAGGTCTCCGTAGACATCGTCATTGGCCGATCCGCCTTCGATCGTGTCGTTCCCGGAGCCGCCATCCAGAAGGTCTTCGCCGCCATTTCCGTAAATCTTGTCGGCCCCGGTCCCGCCAAAGATCAGGTCGTTCCCTTCGGCCCCCTTGAGCGTATCGTTTCCCGAACCTCCGTAGATCCAAACGAGGTTCGTGATCGGCTCGTAGCCGGACGGAGCAACGAGATCGACGGTGTCCGATCCATCCAAAGCGTCCACGACGATCTGATCGATCTCGTCCGCCGAGTGCGCCCCGTACACACCGGAGACTTGAATCTGCCCGCCGAATTGCTTGATCGAAATCGTCTCGGCCGAGCTCGTACCCGTCACGTACAGCGTGCCGCTCTCAAAGGAAACGGTGGTCGGGACGGTTCGGTCTTCGAGGGTCGCGATGGCCAGGGCCGGTCGGCGGGACTTGCGAATGAACATGGCGGGTTCCAGGTCGGGGATGTTTGTTTGGGCTACACCAGGGCAATTCCCACCGGCCGACGGATGCCCTCACGGATTCTCGTCGCCTCGCCGTGCGATCGCGATAATTCCCCGTGGTCAATTCGCCATCCCCATGACCCCGTCCGCCGCCGAAGTTCTGGAGTCCACCTGGGCCCGCGATTGCGCGGCGAGGCGCTCTTGCGCGCCCATTCGGCCACATGTAAGTCGATCTTGCTTCCGGGTGCGCAAAGTCTCGTTCACGAGCGCTGCCGACTCGCATAACCTTTCTGGATGCTCACCAAGCGAATCATTCCTTGCCTCGATGTCGATCGTGGCCGGGTCGTGAAGGGAACGAACTTCGTCGGCCTGCGCGACGCGGGCGACCCCGTGGAGGTCGCGCGAAGGTACGAGGCCGAGGGAGCCGACGAACTCGTCTTCCTCGATATCTCGGCCAGCCACGAAGGCCGGGCGATCCTGCTCGACATGATTCGCCGCGTCGCCGAGCAAATCTTCATGCCGTTCACGGTCGGCGGGGGCATTCGCACCCTGGCCGACGCGACGCAGATCATCCAGGCCGGCGCCGAGAAGGTCAGCTTGAACTCGGCCGCCGTGCGAACCCCGCAACTCATTGCCGAAGTCTCGCGCAAGTTCGGTTCGTGCGCGACCGTCGTGAACATCGACCCGCGCCGAGTGGCGCGACAGAGATCAGAGGACAGAGATCAGAGATCAGAGAACAGACCTCTGTCCTCTGATCTCTGTCCTCTGACCTCTGACCACTGGTGGGAGGTTCACATCAACGGTGGCCGCGTGCCGACGGGGCTCGAGGCGGTGGCCTGGGCGAAGCAAGTCGCGGCACTCGGGGCCGGCGAAATTGTGCTAACATCGATGGATGCGGACGGGACGAAGAACGGTTACGACCTGCCGATGACCGAGGCCGTGTCGCGGGCGGTCAACATCCCGGTGGTCGCGAGTGGCGGGGCCGGCAGCCCGGAACACTTGCGGCTGGCGTTCGTGGCCGGTGCCGATGCGGCCCTCGCGGCCAGCATCTTCCACTACAACGAGTACAGTATCCCCGCAACCAAAGCCTATCTGGCCGCCGCGGGAATTCCCGTCCGAATCGTCCAACCCCTCATCTGATTGATCGCGCCCGGAGAATACGCATGGCCGATGTCAAAAAGAAACCGCCCGTCATCGTTCAGGGGGACCTGAAGAAGACCGAGGCGACATCGGACGAACAGTCGCGCGAGCCCGAGGTCAACAAGCTGTTCCGCATGGTCATGCGCATGGAGGCGTCCGACCTGCACTTGAAGGTTGGCCAGCCGCCGATGATGCGGCTCCGCGGCGACATCGTCCGGACCGACATGCGGCCCCTGTCGCAAGAAGACATGGAGCGCTTGCTCCTGCCGCAGCTTCGACCGAATCACCGCAAGATTCTCGAAGAAGAAGGCGGCGTCGACTTCTCGTACGTCATCGGCAACGACGAAGCCCGCTTCCGTGTGTCGCTGTTCAAACAGCGTGGCCGACTCTCGCTCGTCTCTCGCCGCGTGAACAGCTTGATCCCGACGTTCAAGAATCTCGGCCTGCCGGACGCGATCGAAAGCCTGTGCCATTTCTCGGAAGGCATGGTGATTCTGGCCGGCGTGACGGGGTCGGGCAAGTCGACCACGATCGCGGCCATGATCGACTACGTCAACGAACGCGAACCGTTGCACATCCTGACCGTCGAAGACCCGATCGAGTTCACGTTTACGGACAAGATGTCGTACATCAACCAGCGCGAAATCGGCCTGGACACGATGGACTGGCACAAGGCC
>JANLUE010000245.1:0-4306 GCA_031363325.1 Gemmataceae bacterium | reverse complement strand
CGAATTGTAGCGACCGAGTTCGCTCCCGTTCAGCCGGACAGACACGGTGCCTGTCGGCGACACCGGCAGGACGCTGAGCCGGTCCCCGGCCGTCGTTCCCCCGACCAGGACCGTACCCGACTCTTCGCGAACCGCTTGCACCACGACCTCGCGTGTCGCCGCATCGCTGACGCCGCCGTTCGCATCGACCGCTCGAACCTTCACGGCGAACGTACCCGTCCCGCTGAACGCATGCGTGGCCGAGCCGGCGCGCGCGGTGTCGATCGACTCGGTCGAGCCATCGCCCCAGTCGACATCGAGCCGATCGATCCCGTCCGGCGACAGTCCGATGAAATTGAAGCCGAGCGGCTCAAATCGTACCGCCGCCGCCGGTCCAACGACCGAAGCGTACGGGAACGTCGAACGCCAGAGTTCGGAGCCGTAGATCTGAGTGACGATCTGTGCCGAGGGGCCGTCGAAGGCGGTCGGCGTTGGGCCATCGGAGGCGACGAAAACGATCGCGTCGCCGAACGGCGTCAGTTGTTCCGGGTTCGAGCCGTTCGGGCCGGGTACCACATCGCTCGCGAGGATCGTGCCTTCGGGCGTGCCGTCGCTGACCCAGAGTTCGGTTCCGCCCTCGTCGGACTTCGCCGCGAAGAAAACGAACCCGTTCAGGGCGGCCAGGCCGAACGGCGTAAACTCCGTCGAGCCCGGGAGGGGGTCCGCGAGCAGCGTCGTGCCGGCGGCCGTCAAGTCGGACTTCCAAAGTTGATTGCCGTTCGCCCGGAAATACAGGGTGTCGCCGACCGCGAGGAAATCGGTCGGGCCGGAACCGTCGGGGCCGGGGTTGATGTCCGCGACCATCACGGTGCCCTGCTCCGTGCCGTCGCTCTTCCACAGTTCGTAGCCATTCGTTCCGTCGTCCACGCCGAAGACGACCGAATCGCCGACCGCCGCCAAGTTCCACGGATTGAAGTACCCCGTCCCCGCCGGCTGAATGTCCTTGACGAGGACCGTGCCCTGCTCCGTGCCATCGCTCGTCCACAACTCGAGCCCGTGGAAGATGTCGTCCGCCGCGAAGAACAGCCGATCGCCGGCGACCGTGGGCGATTTGATATTGGCGCTGTTGATTGCCAGACTGATTTCCTCGACCATCACGGTCCCGACTTCCGTACCGTCGGACTTCCAAAGCTCGCTGCCGTGCGACTCCTCGAACGCCACGAAGTACAGCGTGCCGTTGAAGTCGGTGAGCAGCGATGGAGAGGAACCAAACGACGGGTTGAGGCTAATGTCCTTGACCATCACCGTGCCGACCTCGGTTCCGTCCGTCTTCCAGAGTTCGTTTCGATGCATGCCATCGTCGGCCGCGAAGTAGACGATCGAACCGACGGTGCGGAACTCGCTCGGCCCGAAGCTCACTCCGGGGTTGATGTCCTTCAGGAGCGAAGTGGTGGTGCCATCGCTCGTCCACAATTCGGTGTCGGATGCGTTGGCGGAAGCGGCGAAGTAGACGTTCGGCCCGAGCGCGGCCACCGAATGGTCGTAGAGAACGCCCGACCCTTGACCCGGGGTGATGTCGCTCAAGAGTGTCGTTCCGGCCGTCGTGCCATCGCTGATCCAGCGCTCCGTGCCGTGCGACGGCTCATAGGCGGTGAAATGCAATTGCCCGTTCACGGCGGTCAACTCGCGAACGAACGAACTCTCGCTGCCGACGCCGATGTCCTTGACCTGGACAGTCCCCGCCTCGGTCCCGTTGCACTTCCACAGTTCGAGTCCCGACGAACCATCGCTGCCGGAGAAGAACAGCGTGCCGCCAAAGTTGAACAGATTGTGCGCGGACGTGCCGAGGCCGAGCGGGTCGATGTTCGTGACGCGAACCGTGCCGTCCGAAGTACCATCCGACTTCCAGAGCTGCGAGATGCGCGAGCCGTCATTCGGGGCGACGAAATACAGAGTGCCGTTCACATTGGTCAAGCCGGACGGGACGGCGAACTCGTCTGGGTGAATGTCCTTCAGCAGTTGCGTGTTGGCCGAAGTGCCGTCCGAGACCCAGACTTCGTTGCCGGAGTTGCCATCGTTCGCGGTGAAATAGAGCAAATTGCCGGAGACCGCGAGGTCCATCACGTCGAAGCCGGGGAACGAACCGATCTGACCGTCGCGAATGTCTTTCAGGAGCGCAGTCCCAATTTCCGTTCCATCGCTCAGCCACATCTCCTGGCCATGCTCGTCGTCGAAGGCCGAGAACGCGAGCTTGCCGTTGTAGTCGGTCAGGTAGTTCGGGCCGGAGTTCGCCGCGTCGGCCGCGATGTTCTTGACGAGCGACGTTCCCGCGGCCGTCCCGTTCGATTTCCACAGTTCGAGCCCGCTCGCCGTGCTGAACGCCGAGAAGTAGAGCAGGTTGCCGGAGACGGTCAGATATTCCGGGAGCGACGAATCGGGCCCGGCCTGGATGTCCTTGACGAGGACCGTGCCGGTTCGTTGGCCGTTGCTCTTCCAGAGTTCGTAGCCACTCGCCGCGACGGAGGCCCGGAAGAACAACTGCCCGTTGTAGGCCGTGAGCTGGTTCAAGTCGGACGAGCCCGGACCCGGCAGAATGTCGCGGACCAGCACCGTGCCGCGCGCCGTGCCGTTGCTCTTCCAGAGCTCTCGGCCGGTCGCGACGAGATCGGCCGTGAAGTACAACGTGTTGCCAACGACCGTCAAGTGGTCCGGCGTCGACCCGGTGTCGCCCGGGACGATGTCCCTGACTCGAACCGTACCGGCCGCGGTGCCATCGCTCTTCCAAAGTTCCCGGCCACTCTTCGGGTCGGCCGCGCTGAAGAAAAGCTGGCCTCGGTAACTCACGAGGTCGCCGAACTCGCTCGAAATCGGGCCGGCCGTGATGTCTTTAACCAGAACAGTCCCCGTCGGCGTGCCGTCCGTCTTCCACAACTCCCGGCCATGCTCCGCGTCGGTCGCCACGAAGTACATCGTGGTCCCAACCTGCGTGAAGCGGGACGGATCGCCCCCGGCCATCGGATTGATGTCCTTGAGGATCGCGGTCGAGGGGGTGACGCGGCACTCGAGCGACTGGAGCCGGGGGCGCGGCGTGGGCCGGTGCATCGGAGGACTCCGAACGAAAGATCATTGCGAATGGAAAGAAGGTTCGCCGAACGGCGCGACGGAGTGAAGCTATGTGCGGGGCGGGCCGCATGCAATGGGCCGCAATCCGCAACCTGGTCGTCGAACGTATCACACGTTGAGATTCGTTCCGCGTTCTGAATATTGACGAATGAGTAGTCACTTTGGCTTCTCGTACGCTCCGCGTTGAAACCCCGAGTTCTTCGGCGGGTCGTAACTCACGTCCAGGTCGGGGGTCTCGAGCCGCTTCTTCTGAACGCGCGATTCGAGGGCCCAGTCGAGGATGCCGCCGGTCAGCATCGTGCGTTCGACCGGGTAGGCCGGCGTGCCGGTGTCCATCAACTCTTCGACCTTGATCGCGAGCGCTTCCAGGAACGCGGCCCCTGGAGGGGGCGGCAGCCAGAACAAAGTTGAGACTGGCTTCGTCTCGCCATCCACGAAGGCGGCGAAGGTTTCGTCGGCGACGTGGCCATCGAGTTGCAGGACCGTCGCCTTCAACCCGTCGCGATATTCGATCAGGAACGCCCGGGGCGAGGGGGCCTTGATGGTCCACGTGGCCGGCGCGGTGAAGTGCGAACAGTTCTCGCGCAAGTCGCCGTTGTTCCGCGACTGGCTGCGACCGAGCGCGTGCTCGAGCAAGTCCCACGACCAGCGGCCGGCGTCGCCCGCTTTCCAGACCGCGTCGCCTTCCAGGTACTCGACGGCCGCCACGCCTTGCTGGCCCTTCGTCCGGCGTTCGACCATCGCCTGCAACGGTTCGAGTGCGTGGATGCCGTAAATCTCCAACTCGCCGCGCGAGACGACCAGCGCTTCCTTCAACTTGACGCCGAGCGGCAATTCCAGTTCCGGTCGACGCCACGTCACCGGCAGGCTCGAACCGGCCAGCATCGGGAAGCCGAGTTTCTTCGACGTGGCGACCATCTCGAAGCCGCGCCGGCGGTCGTAACTCAGGTGCTTGTCGTTGAAGACGGGCACGGTTCGACCCGAGTCGCGGAACACGCCGACCACTTTCTGAAAGTACTCGTAGCGCGGGTAAAGTTTTTGGCCCTTCGCGTTGTACGGGTAGTCGCCGTGCTCCCCGATGATCAACAGGCCATCGACCGCGAGCTGGCCCGTCCCGAGCGTCAACGAATCTTCGATCGTGTTGGAGACGCGAACGTCGTGCGCCTTCGCGATCGAACGGCTCAGGTCCTTCGCGCCGACGCCG
>JANLUE010000241.1:0-2962 GCA_031363325.1 Gemmataceae bacterium | reverse complement strand
CGTGTAGCCTTGAATGTCCGGTGGGACCGGTTCCCCTTTGGCTCGTGACGTTGGATCGGTCACGGTCGCGTCGGGGTCGTCGAACGCGGCCGTAAGAGTGGCGTCCAACTCGGCCGCTCGATCGGCCAGGGCTTCGTTGATCAGCTGTTGGAGGAAGGGAATCTGGTCGGGTTCGGCGACCCCGATCTCGTCGGCGGTTGCCAAATCGCCGCCGTCGAGCCGATTCTTCCAGTCTTGGAAGAGGCTGCGAAGGTCCGGACGAGTGTGGGCCACTTCGGTCAAGGCAGATCCGGGGCAAGGGGCGGGATCTGGGGATACCCGCTAGCACATTACCCAAGATCGAATCCGGATTCAAACAGGAAATCCGGAAAATTGATGAAGTTTTTTGGAAACGCGGTCCGAACCGCAAAACGCTGGGTGGGAACAGGCGAAGTTCCGGATCGCTTCGGACAGGTTGGAAACCTGTCCCACAAGCCACGTGGCACAGGTTTTCAACCTGTGCGGAATTTCGGACAGGTTGGAAACCTGTCATACAAACCGGTGCTTTCGTGGGACAGGTTTCCAACCTGTCGGACGGGCAATCAAGCCCAAGTCCCAATGCCCGCCTCCTCCAAGGACGATTTCTTCGGCTCGAATCACGGCCATCACGGGTCGATTCAACGCGAGTGCGGCAACCGTTGCCGGCCCCTGGGGGGAGGGGAACTAGAATGTCACTCATTCCACTCGCTCCGACCTCAAGCGAATGAGCGTGAGAAACTCCGCCAACTCAACCAATCCCTCGGCTTCCTCGCGTTCCGCCACCGTTAATGGCTTTCCCGAGTCTTGTCGATCGAGCAACTTTTGTAGTCGACTCGCGACCGCTTTCGGAAGTCGAAATTGCGAGATTTCTTTGGAAAGCTTGACATCGATCGTCATTGACATGGCTACCTCCAACGGAGTTTGCGACTGTTCATGAAGCGAAAACATAACAATCAACCTATTCCAAATATATCACTTCATTCAAGCACATCACCACCTGGGCGAAATCGGCCAGCGCGAGTTCCCGGGCGTTCGGCTTGCCGGAATATGACGCTTGTTGCGATTCGACAAACGCCTTGCCGTCCCGCAGTTCCGACTCGGTCGCCAGGCGCGACAACGCGAGCCGGTACGCCTTATGAATCGACTCATCGATGTTCATCGACGCGATGCGCTGGCCGAACGACCTGGCCCACATCCGGACGTGGGGGTTGTTCATCATGAGCAAGGCTTGGGGGGCTATCGTCGTGCTCGGTCGGTCGCCGATGCTGGCCGTCCCGTCGGGGGCGTCGAAGATCACGAGCATCGGGATCAAGCGACTCCGCTTCATCGTGAAGTAGACGCTGCGTCGCTTGCTCCCCTCGTCGAGCGTGCCGGGGCCATAGAGTATCGGGTCGAGTTGGCCGCTGATCGATAACAGCGAATCCCGGATCGCTTCGGCATCGAGCCGGCGCGCGGAGTGTCGACCGAACAAGGTGTTATCGCGGTCGGCCACAAGCTTTACTTCGTCGACGGCCGACGACGTTTGATAGGCCGCACTCGTCACGATCAATTTGTGAATCGGCTTCAACCTCCAGCCGTTGCGAATCAACTCACTTGCGAGATAGTCGAGCAGCTCCGGATGCGTCGGCTTCTCGCCGCGAACGCCGAAGTCGCTCGGCGTGGCGACGATGCCCCGGCCCAGGTGCTTCTGCCACAGGCGATTGACGATCACCCGCGCGAGCAAGTGGCCGGCCCCGTCCTTCGCATCGGTCATCCAGTCGGCGAACGCGGACCGCCGAAGCGAAAGCTTGCCGACCTTGGGCTCCGGCTTCTTCCATTTGTCGACGCCCGCATGGAGCACTTGCAAATACCCAGGCGGGGCGATCGCTTCCTTCTGGTTCGGGTCGCCGCGCCGCAGGAAGTGCGTGGCCGCGAGTACGTCCTCGCCCTGTGTGTGCAGTCGAACGGCCGGCACGCCTTCCGACGATATGAGTGCTTTCACGACGCTGGACTTCGGCGCGGCCGCGAGATGCGCCTTGATCACCGCGTCGAGCTTCTTCCAACCGGCGTCAAGCGGCTTGTAGCGATCGAGCAGAATGGACTTTTGCTCGGGCGTGCGTTTCTCGGCCGGCGTGTCGAGTGCCTTCAGGGCCGCTTCGGGCACGCCGGGGCCTTCCAGGGGAAGCGAATCCTTGGCGTTCGTCAACGAGAGGCGAGGCCGGCCAATCGAATGGCTCACATTGTTGTTGAAATACATTGTGACAGTGATCGTGCCAGGGCCGACGGGCGTTTCCAATTCGAACGACGCCGCGTGGTTGAAGCCGAACTGCGGATCGACCGCCCATCCCGTATTTGACTTGTCGCCGTCGATCGCGAGCGCCACGCCAAGGCCCTTCTGGTCGAACGTGGAGCGTGGGTTCTTCAATTTCACTTCGACGCCCTTGCCATCCTTCGACGCGGCCGCGACCGTGATGTGCGTCAGGCAGAAGTTCCCGTTGGACGCCCGACCCGGCCCGCCCTTGACCAGCGACGGATCGGCGAGGGCTTCGAGTCGTAAGGCATTCACGCCCGTCAAGTCCGTCTCGAGCACGAACGAGTACAGGTCTTTCGGCGGGTTCTCGCCGGTCACGAGGACACTGTGATCCGGCTGAGCGGTGAGCGTTGCCTTGCCGGCCGAGAGCATCCGCTTCACATCCGGGTAGGTCCAACTCGGGCCGGGGGACTGGGCGGCCGGCGTCTTCTCCCATTCGGCGAATCGTGCGGCCAGTTCCTTCGCTTCGTAGTCCGCCAGCGCCCTTTCAAGCGGCGCGTGTTCGAGATCGAATTTCGCTTTCGCCTTGCGATATCCCTCCGGATCGACATCGATGCTTGCTTCGGTTCGAACCGTAGCAGTGAAGGTCGCAAGCATTCGGTAATAGTCGGCCTGAGGGATCGCGTCGTACTTGTGGTCGTGACAGCGGGCGCA
>JANLUE010000236.1:0-6506 GCA_031363325.1 Gemmataceae bacterium | reverse complement strand
CATGATTCGGCTCCAGAAGCGGTTGCGTCGGCGGGTCGCAGACGGGCATCGTAGACGCGGGGAGAGAATGCGTCCATCGAAATGCGGGCGGCCCGAGTCGGCTACGTCATTGTATCCACGATCAACGTCACCGGCCCGTCGTTCGTCAACTCCACTCGCATGTCCGCGCCGAAGCGGCCCGTCGCGACCGGCACACCATGACCGCGCACGAAATCGATGAACGACTGGTAGAGCGGCTCCGCGACTTCGGGGCGGGCGGCTTCGATGAAGCTCGGGCGGCGGCCTTTTTCGCAGTCGGCGTACAGCGTGAACTGGCTCACCACCAGAATCGATCCGCCCGCCTCCTGGATCGATCGGTTCATCTTTCCGTCGGCGTCGGCCAGAATCCGCAGGCCGACGACCTTGTCGGCCAACCAGCGGGCATGGTCGATTCCGTCGCCCACTTTGATGCCGAGCAGTACCACGAATCCGTGGCGAATCGAGCCGATTGGAAAGCCATCGACGACGACCCGCGCCGAACTCACTCGCTGGATGACGGCCCGCATGCGACCCCCGATATCAATCGACGTATAAGAATTCGTTGCGACAAAGCAGCGTCTGGCAAAACGAAACCCAGGCACCGGGCCGATCCTTCAGGAACCGTCGCACCGTTTCCGATTCGTTGGTCGTCGGCCCGCGGCCGAGCGCGAGCCGATAGCCCAGGGCGATTCGCTCGTTATCGGTGCCCGGAGTCGCCGCCAGTCGTTCGGCGAACGCTTTCGCCTGGTCGCGGACGAAGGGGTGGTTCATCAGGAACAGGGCTTGCGAAGGGACCGTTGTATCGTTGCGGACGGCCGTCACCCCGTTCGGGTCGGCCCCATCGAAGAGGGCGAGCACGTCCGGGACGGCGTTGCGAATCACCGGCAGATACACGCTCCGCTTCCGCGACGTGGCGAACACCGGGTCGTCGGCTTTGACCTGATTGGGCCGGAAGAAGTCGCGGTTCTTGTCGATCACCTCGCCGCGGCCGTAAAGGAACTCGCCGGTCTCGGGACCCCCGGGGGTCAGGTCGAGTCGCCCGCTCGCGGCCAACATCGCGTCGCGAATCGCTTCCGCGTCGAGTCGGCGCAAGGGCATGCGCCACAACCAGTGGTTGTTCGGGTCGCGCTTCATTCCGAGTTCGGTCGGCGCGCTCGACTGGTGATAAGTAGCGGAAAGCACAAGGTCGCGGTGCAGGGACTTCACGCTCCAGCCGGACTCGACGAACCGGGCCGCCAGCCAATCGAGGAGTTCCGGGTGGCTCGGTCGATCGCCGCGATTGCCGAAGTTATCGCTGGTCGCCACGAGGCCAACGCCGAAGTGATGCTGCCAGATTCGATTAACCATCACGCGTGCCGTGAGCGGATTGTCCTTGCTCGCGATCCAGTCGGCAAGTTCGAGTCGGCCACTCTGTTCGGTCGTGAGCGGAGTTCGTTCCCGGCCGACCACGCCGGGGAAGCCACGCGGGGCCGTCGGCCCGAGCGTGAAGCGGTTGCCGCGCAGATGCACGCGCAGATTGATCGGCATGCCATCCTTCGGGGCCATCAAGGCGACCGGCACACCGCCCGGCGGATGATACGTCCATTCCTGCCACATGCTGGCGTTGCGAACCTCGTCGCGGAACACGTCCGTGCCCCGCAGAATGCCCGCGAGCGCGTAATAGTCCGACGTTCGCACCGGGTCGAACTTGTGATCGTGACACCGAGCGCACGCGATCGTCAGTCCGAGAAACGCCCGCCCGATCGTATCGATCTGGTCGTCGATCACATCGAGCTTCGATTGTTCCTTGTCCGTTTCGGCCAGCGCTTTCGGGCCGACCATCAGGAAGCCCGTGCTGGCCACGCGATCGAGCGCCGCACTCGGATCGGAGAGCGTCGGCATCAGGTCGCCGGCGATTTGTTCGCGGACGAACTGGTCGAAGGGTTGATCCACGTTGAAGGAACGAATGACGGCATCGCGATAGCGCCAGGCGTACCGAAGAACCGCGTTCGCGTCGTTGGCGGTCGTCTCGGCATAGCGCACCACGTCGAGCCAGTGTCGGCCCCAGCGCTCGCCGTACTGGGGCGAGGCGAGCAAGCGATCGACGACGCGCTCGAAGGCGCGCGCTGAAGTGTCCGACTCGAACGAATCGCTCGCGTCCGGCGTTGGCGGCAGGCCAGTCAGGTCAAACGTCACGCGGCGCAGCCAGACGCGGCGATCAGTGGGCGGGTTTGGGTTCAGGCCCATCGCTTCGAGTTTGGCCAACACGAAGCGATCGATGGGCGATGTCGGCCAATTGGAATTTGCAACTATTGGCGGGGTCGCATTTTGAACCGGCTGGAACGCCCAGAAGTCGCGTTCAGCGGCTGTGAACGCGGCGGGCGGTCCGGCCATCGACGGCACGAATAGCCCATATTTCTCGGCCAGATTCGCTTCGACCCCTTCACGTTCCGCGTCCGTGAGCGCTCGGTTCCAGATCGCGACCTCGGCCACGTCCCCCTTGATGTGCCCCGACCATTCGAGCGCCCGACCGAGGTACAGGCCGATATCGTCGCGGTGCCGAAACTCCGGGACGGTGTCGCGGCCGGCGAACTTCGCCGGATCAAGCGGTCGACCGTCGATGTAGGCACGCGTCGTCGATCGCATCGGACCCGGTCGCTTCACGAACGTGAGCAGCACAGCCCGATCGTAGAGCGGCTCGAACGAACCGACATCCGCATCGTGGTTCCAGCCGCCGGCGAGTTGCAGTTCGGGCTTGCCTGTCCGGCGAATCTGGACGAGCAGCGCGTGCGCCCGACCGGGGTCGTGGCCGGGGTTCGCCGGATCGCCAATGCCCAGGATCCCGTCGAATGGCGGGTTCGCCGTGTGACGGGTCAAGTTAACCACAAGCGAAATCGTCACCGACGCGTCGCCGCGCAAATCGACGGGCCGGGCCGGCGAGGTGGCGAGTCCGTTGCCGACCTCGAAGCGCACGGCCGGTCGACGGCGCACGCGACTGTTCGACGCGAACGTCGGCGCAGTTCCGACGCCGCCAACTCGCACGCCAAGCGTCTGCGTCAGGTCGCGGCCGTTGCCACTCGAATCGGGCCAGACGTGGACTGGCTTTCCGTCCGCAAGTGGCAGGGTGTCGGCGCGATACCACGCTTGCAGGGCGGGTCGAAGCCCCATTGCATCGGGCGCGAGAGGTTGAACTTTCGTCGGCACGGGTTCGGTCTTCGCCCCAGGCGCGTCCGCTGGCCAGGCGGCACCGCCCTTGATCCACGCCTCGACATCACCAATTTGTTTGGCCGTCAACTTGCCATCGGGGGGCATCTTCAAGTCGCCATCGTGGCGAATCGCCTTGAGCAACGGACTCTCGACCGGTTTGCCGGGCACGACCGCCGGGCCCGTGGCACCGCCCTGAGCAAACGCTCTGGCTGAATCGAGGCGCAACGAACCCTTCTGTTTGTCCGGCCCGTGGCACTTCACGCAACGCTCGAGGAACAACGGTCGAACGGCACGCTCGAACGCGTCGTCGGCCCGAACGGTTGCCGCGATCAATACGAAGGCGAGGGCGAGGAGAGAACGTCGCATGGCGGGTCTCCGGCGGAGCGCGACTCAGACGGTTCTATGAATCGGTTGGCCGATGGCCGCGTGGCGGCATGGACCGGCTTGCCCGGTGCCTGGCGCGTGGAGGGGGATACGATCGTCGGCAAGCTGCCGGCCGGGCGCAACAATTCGACGTTCCTCTGCAGCGAGAAGACGTACAAGGACTTTGAATTGCGGTTCTCCGTGTGCCTCAAGAATGGCGTTGGGAACAGTGGCCTCCAGGTTCGCAGCACGATCGTGCAGCCGGCCGAAGCGATTGACGCGGGCCCCCATCGAAATTGACGCGGCGGGCCTCGGCGGCGTCTATGGCGAACGAACCGGCAAAGACATCGAATTCCGCGAAATGCGGATTCGAAAGTTACCTGGCAAGTGATCGCCGCCGAAGTCGTCCGGTCCATTTCGTTCGTGTGGCAACCCCTCATTCCAAATTGCGTGTAATACTTCCTTCACTCGCGGGTTGTAGACTTCAGGGCGAAACGTCGTGCCGTACTCGGAACAGGATCGGCCGCTCGACGACTGGGTCCGGACGACGCTCGCCCTGGCCGTGGCGTTCGCCCGGTCGCTGCTCCGCGATCGCTCGCTGGCCGAGGACGTGGTTCACGATTGCTATTGTCGCTTGCTACGCCGGGCCGACGTGTACGATCTGCCACGCGATGGAACCAAGTTGCTGTACCGGGCAATCACGAATGCCTGCGTGAACCTGGGGCAACGCAAGAAGTCGGTCGAATCGCTCGACGAGGCTCGGCTGCCGGACAAACGAGTGGCCGGGCCGGTTGAAGTTGCGGAAGCGAACGAACTGGCGACGGCTCTCGAGCGCGGTCTGGCGAAGTTGTCCGTGCTACAACGGGCGGCCGTTCAGTTGAAAGCGGTCGGCCACACGCTGGACGAAATCGCCGATACGTTGGGTCTGACACCATCGAACGCGGGCGTGTTGGTGCACCGGGCCCGACACACGTTGAACACCGAACTGGCGGCGTTTACCAAGGAGCGGACCGGATGAACGCGATCCCGAACGCTCCCGACGACGACCTTGATCGCTTGCTCGCCGAGCATCTCGATCGACAGTCGGCCGAAGTCGAAGTTGACGAATTGCGACGGCGCATTGAATTCACTTTGTCGAGTGAAATGCCGAAGCCCGCACCGGTTGAACCAACGCGACGGCGGCCGCTGTTGGCCTGGGCGGTTGGCTCGACGGCCATCGCGGTCCTGGCGCTGGTCGCGTTGCTCACGGGCGACGCCAGGCCGCTGCGGGCCGGACCGCGGGCACTTCTCGAAGAAGCGCAGAAGGCTCATCATCTGCCGCTCGATCGCTGTTACCTGATCGAGATTCAACGGGCGGACGGCGACGAGCCGGCCTTTCCGCAACGTACGCAAAAACTCTGGACGCGCGGGGATCGCTTCTGGATCGAGACGACCGGCCCGCGTGCGACCTGGGCCTGGGGTCGCGACGAGAATGGCACCGTGTGGATCAGCCCCGGCCCTCGCCGCGGCCTGCGAATCGACCCCGAGGAAGCGACGCGGGCGCTCACGGTGCAGTGCGAAATTTGCGAATTGCGGCCGGAACATTTGCTGGGCACGTTGCTCCGCGACTTCGACCTGAAGCGCGAAGACGTCGAAGGGTCGGCGACTCAGGTGATCGAGGCGACTCTGAAGCGCGGCCGACGACTACCCGGCCCCGCCCTCCGATCGGCCGTCATCGAGATCGACCCGGAGGCCAAGGTTCTTCGTCGCGTCGCGCTCACGCGGACCTTCTTCGACCGCACGATTACGACGACCTACACGCTCGTCGAAAGCAAGACGATGACCGACGACCGCTATCGGCTCGAAGGCCATCTGACCGCGCCGTACGAGATCTTCACCGCCGACCATCAATCCCAGCGCCGCCGTGAAATTCTGAACGTGCTGTTCGGGCCGCGCGCCGCCGACTGGATTCGACCAACGCCAGCGACCCCGAAGGAGGGGACGAAGTGAAACGTCCATTGGCCATTCGACTGTTCGCCGCGTTCGCCCTGACGGGCCTGATCTTCGCGGTCGCGTCGTCGGGCGACGATCTGTCCGCCCAGGAGCCGAAGGTCAAGTCGGCCATCGACCCCGAGGGGGCGTTCAAGTTCGGCGACGCCGACAAAGACGGCAAATTGACGAAGGACGAGTTCCAGATGCTGATGGCGAACTCGCGCTTCAAGGACAATTCAAAACTTCTCGATACGTTGTTCGATCGACTCGACGCCGACAAGGACGGCAAGCTGACGCTCGAGGAGTTTAAGAAGCTCGCCGAGATGGCCCCGAAGCAGGACTTCCAGAAAAAGGGCTTCCTCAAGAAGAAGGACAAGGACGCGCCGAAGCCCGAGACGCCGCGCGTCGAAGAGAAACCCGCGACGGCCGAGCAGATCGCCTTCTTCGAGAAGAAGATTCGGCCGGTGCTGGTCGATCAGTGCCAGTCGTGCCACTCCGAGGAATCGAAGAAACAGAAGGGCGGCTTGCTCGTCGATTCGCGCGATGCGTTGCGGAAAGGCGGCGACACCGGCCCGGCCGTCATCCCCGGCGACACCAAGAAGAGCTTGCTCCTGACGGCGATTCGCCACACGGGCGAATTGAAGATGCCGCCCAAGTCGAAATTGACCGACGAACAGATTGGCGACTTCGAGAAATGGATCGCGTCCGGCGCGGCCGACCCCCGTGCGGGCTCGAAGGCGGCCGCGAAGGAAATCGACATTGAGGCGGGTCGGAAGTTCTGGGCGTTCCAGGCCCCGAAGAAATCGCTACCCCCGGCCGTCCAGAACGCCGCCTGGGCCAGAACCGATATCGATCGATTCGTGTTGGCCGAACTCGAAACGAAGTCGTTGAAGCCCGTCGCCGACGCGGACGCTCGATCGCTCGCCCGTCGACTGTACTTCGACATCGTCGGCCTGCCGCCGACGCCG
>JANLUE010000231.1:0-1421 GCA_031363325.1 Gemmataceae bacterium | reverse complement strand
GGTGTAGCGCCGCGACGACTTCCGTTCCGGGTCGGCCTGCGTGTGTGGCTCGACCAGTTCGCGGATGTCGGCGGCCAGTTGCGGGTGCTGATCCTCCCATCGGGAGCGACCGCGTTCGTTGAAGCTCTCCAGGCAGCGAATGCCCTGTCGGATGGCATCAAGTCGGGCGTGAACTGGATGCGGCTGAACGACAGGTCCATGGCGTCGGCCAGCGTCCGGATCATGAGCGTCTTGGCCAGCCCCGGCACGCCGACGAGCAAGCAATGCCCCTGCGCGAACAGCGCGATCAGCAGTTGTTCGAGCACGTCGCGCTGACCGACGATGACCTTGGAACACTCGGCGAGGATGCGCTGAGCCCCCTCGCGGAGCCGGTCGGCCGCAGCCAGATCATCGGGCTCGAGAGCGGGAGGTAATTCGGGAGGGAGCAAGGATTTCTCGGCGAAGTTTCGCGGGCTGGCAGCGAGATTTTAGGTGACGTGGGCGCAAAGAGAATGGGTTGGCGGGGGAATGGGGGAAGGGCAAAAATTCTCCGCTTCAAACAATCCGATACGTCGTGGGATGGCCCGCTCGAAAGAGCCAGATGCGAGCTCCTGGCAGTCGATCCAACAGGCGTCCGGTTGCCTGATAGTCGTCCGCATCAATCTCGTAACTTCCCGATTGAATGTCGACCGCGACAAACTTCCCGTCGTCCTCCGGGCGCAGTTTCGCTCTAACGTATCGGTCGAACGCCTCTTGCCCGCGACGAGCTTCTTCCGCGAGACGGTCGGGTTGCTCGGTCGCAGTCACGTTAAGAACCTCGGATGCGGGACGACTCAACCCAATTCTATCACGAGACGTAGAAATGGGTGGCGAAGGATTGGACTGTGGAGTTCAAGCTTTCGGAACTCGCGGCTCCGAAGTGCGCGCAGCGCGAACAATGAGGCGGTTCCGTTCTCGAATAAACAGCGTTCATCGAAAACCTTATGCAGCTTCTTCTCCATGCGGACCCTTGACCCGGTGCCATCCTCGTAAGATGATCTCCTCACAGGATTCCTTCGAGCGCTCAAATGGCGATTCGCTTCGAATGCCCAGGTTGCGCAACCGACTATACAGCCCACGACTACTCGGCCGGCAAATCAATTGTCTGCCAGGCCTGCGGCCAGACCTTGCAAATTCCTGGTCAGACTTGCGAACCAATTCCGAAGATAGCCCAAGATAACGCCGCCCGACGTCGGCAGAATAATCGCGAACGAGAGGTCGGAGCGATTCGGCCTTCGGCGAAAGGCACGCGCGCTTCCGGGGCGTGCAACCTGTTTGATATGGTTAGTTCGGACCTTGATCACTTGACCGAGCAAATTGCCGAATGCCTCAGTAAGCCGCAGGCTGTGCAGGCCGCACGCCAACTTTGTCAAGGAAGTCCAGCAGCTCCGGCATTCGAAACC
>JANLUE010000196.1:0-2180 GCA_031363325.1 Gemmataceae bacterium | reverse complement strand
CGTAAGCTGCCGGGTCCCGTGCCGACTCAGGAGGGTGCCGCTTGGTTCAAAGGAACATGGCGCACTTGACTGTCTGGTTTGTCGCCGGTCGGCACGGGACCCGGCCGCTGACGCAGCCGGTTCGCCCTTTCGGGTTGGGCGACAGTCATTGAACCGCTACGCCGACATGGAAGGCGCTCAAGCCGAGCGCATCCGCGGATTGATTGAAGAGACGTCATCAATGGGCGATCCGAACGCCAACCAAATTCGGGCTCGCCTCGACTCTCCGCGGACGCGCTCGGCTAGCGCCTCGCGGCTAGGCCGCGTTGATTGTAACTGCGAGGTTTGGTAAAGGAGCGCCGCAAGAGAGGCAAGGTTTCGGGAGGAAATCCTGCGGCGACACGAGCTCACGGACGAGCAATGGGCGCGGATCGAACAGTTGTTGCCGGGACGTCGCGGGGGTCACGGCGGGGTGGCTCGAGACAATCGGTTGTTCGTGAACGCCGTCTGGTACGTCGGCAAAACGGGCGTCGCCTGGCGGGACCTGCCCGAGCGGTTTGGCAAGTGGGACACGGCCTATCACCGGTTCAACGAATGGAGCAAGAAAGGCGTTTGGGAGCGCGTGTTCGTCGCCGTCCAGGACCCCGACCTGGAGTGGCTTCTCATCGACAGCACGATCATCCGGGCGCACGTCCACGCGGCCGGCATGAACACGGATGGGGACGATCAGGCCTTGGGCCACTCGCGTGGCGGGTTCGGTACGAAGATTCATTTGGCCGTGGATTCCTTGGGAAATCCGGTGACGATCCATCTGAGCCCCGGCCAGGACGCGGACATAACGCATGCGAAAACGTTGATCGGTGACACGAAGACGGACGCCGTCCTCGGCGACAAAGGATACGACAGCGACGAGTTGGCCAACGTCATCGAACAGCAGGGCGCGGAGGTCGTGATCCCGCCGCGCAAAAACCGGACCAACCCGCGCGAATACGATCGCGTGTTGTACAAGGAGCGAAACAAAATCGAGCGTTGCATCGGCCTCATGAAGCAGTTCCGCCGCGTCGCCACGCGCTACGAGAAGACCGCCCGAAACTTCCTGAGCATGACGATGATCGCGGCGATTTCGATCTGGCTAAGGTAGCGACAACCAACGACCAAAGCCCACGCAGTTCGCCCAACTTTAATCAACACGGCCTAACTAATCGCATCACGGTCGAATCATGCTCAAGCGCCTCGAACTCATCGGGTTCAAGAGCTTCGCGGATCGGACGTGGTTCACGTTTCCGCCGGGGCTGACGGCCGTCGTTGGGCCGAACGGGTCCGGCAAAAGCAACGTCGTCGACGCGGTGAAGTGGATCCTCGGCGAGCAGAGCGCCAAGAGCCTGCGCTCCGGCGAGATGGCTGACGTCATCTTCAATGGCTCGGCCACCCGCAAGGGCCTCGGCATGGCCGAGGTCACGCTGACGCTCGACAACGTCGGCCAGATGCTCAACACGACGGCGCTCGAAGTGTCCGTCTCGCGCCGGGTCTATCGCGATGGGACCGGCGAGTACCTCATCAACGGCCAAGTCTCACGGCTCAAGGACGTTCGCGATCTGTTTCTCGGCAGCGGGGCCGGCTCAACGGCGTATTGCATTATCGAACAAGGACGCGTTGATGCGTTGCTCCAGGCGAGCACCCGCGACCGCCGGGCGATTCTCGAAGAGGCGGCCGGCATCAGTCGCTTCAAGGCCAAGAAACTCGAGACGCTCCGAAAGCTCGAACACACCGAAGAGAACCTCGTTCGCTTGCGCGACATCCTCGGCGAAGTCGAGGCCCGCTTGCGGCGCGTGCGACTCGATGCCGAAAAAGCTCGCAAGTACCAGGAATACGCCACTCGGTTGAAGGAACTCCGCGTCGGCCTCGGGCTGCGCGAGTATCACGCGTTGACCGAGAAGTTGGCGGTCGAGACGACGACGCTCGACGCCCTGCGGGCCGAAATGTCCGGCTCGCAGATTCAAGTCGCGCGCTGGGAGACCGAGGTTCAGGACCTCGACGCGGGCGTCGCTCAGGCCGAGACCGAGATCGCCCAGGCGAACGACGACCTGTCCGACGTGCGACGGCGAATCGCGACGTTTCAAGAACGCCAGACGAACGAAGAGGCGAAGGCGATCGAGGTCGCTGGCGAGTTGCAGGCGCACTGGCGACGGGCGATTGAGCGG
>JANLUE010000162.1:0-4080 GCA_031363325.1 Gemmataceae bacterium | reverse complement strand
ACCGCGGGGCCGATCTGTTCAACGCCGGCGACATGGCTTCCTGCTATCGCTTGTTCCAGGGCAGCTTGATCGTTGCCAAGGGGATGCTCGCCGATCGACCCGAAGTGCTGAAGATCATCACGAACGGCTTGGCCACCGCGGAGAAGGAAACGGAACTTGGGAAGAAAGCCTTTCAACTTCACGAATTGATTGAGAAGGTTCGAACGGAACTGCGATTGGCAATCAAAAAGGGGCCGGAGGCGCTCACGGTCCCGCCGCGCGAATTGAAGTTGGAAGCGAAGCCCCCCGTCGTTGGCGAGGTCAAGTCGGGCGTGGTTGGTCGAGTCGTCTGGCAGGGCCAGCCAGCGTCCGGGCTCGAAGTGATGTTCGTTTCGATCGGCCGACTGACGCCGCGAACGTACGAGACGGTCACGGGCCCGCAAGGCACCTATACGCTCCCGGAACTCCCGGCCGGCACCTACGTGATCACGATCGTGCCCGGCCCGAAGTCCGAACTGAAGAAACTACCCGAGCGCTACGCCACGACCACCACCTCGCCATTACGCTTCGACGTGAAGGCGGCCGGCGAAAAGCTCGACTTCGTCTTGCAATAAATTGAGTAGACCCCGTTCCGATTGAAACCTGGAGTTTCGTCCGAACCCCTCCCTGACGCGCTCGTTCGCCGCTCCGCGGCGGAACCACAAACTGTTGCGAAAACACGTCGCATTCCCGCCGATTCTGCCGAGACGCTGGACCGGCGAATGAACGAATGCGATTGTCCACGGAAAAACCGCCGTCAGCTGACGGCGGTTTAAGGGGCGCGAACCGGACGCAATGGCCCGGGCAATCGTCACCTTCTAGCGTTCCACGCGGGGAAGCTGGTTCCCGACGCGGTGCGGATAACGGTCTTGCGGAGTACCGAAGCGATTCGTCAGCGACCGGAGCAAAACTTCCAGTAGCATGAAGACCGCGACAATCCCAACCGCCAGGCCGACCCAACTGAGGGAACGAAGTACTTCGTCGTTCATGTGATGTCTCCTCGCTCCGAGAGATTGGCCCGACCCGCCGATGCCTATCGGCCGAGGGGAAATGGTCGAGCCCTCGTCGTCACAACGCATTCTAACGGCCCGGTCAAAGGCCGTCCATTGCCAGAAATGAATTTTTTACATTCTTCCGGCCGCGTCGCAATTCCGTTCCGGCTTCCCCGTTGCCTGTCTCTCGTACGCCAAGAATACGCGCCGCCGAGGCGCGTTTGCGCGAGGCCGAAAAAAATCCCGGCCCGAATTCCGACGATGGCAAGCTGGAGCGATCGGGCGATTTGGCCACGGCAAGTGTCAATTGGATTCTGACCGCTGATTCAACGCGCCGCTACAATTCCCTTCATGCTCGTGGACTCGCTCGCAATCGTTGGGGTCGGGCTGATCGGCGGCTCGGTTGGGCTCGCGGCCAAGGCCCGCGGGCTGGCCAGGCATGTCGTCGGCATTGGCCGCAGCACCAGCACGCTGGCGAAGGCCCAGGCCCTCGGGGCCATCGACGAATTCACGACGAACCTGGCCGACGGCGTTCGCTCGGCCGACCTCGTCGTGGTCTGTTCGCCGGTCGATTTGATCGCGCGGCAAGTCCTGGAAGCGGCCCCGCACGCCAAGGCCGGGGCGATCTTCACGGATGCCGGTAGCACCAAGGCGAACATCGTTCGCGACCTCGACCGCGAGTTGCCTAACGGCGTGCGCTTCGTCGGGGCTCATCCGCTCGCGGGTTCGGAGAAACAAGGGGCCGAGCACGCCCGGGGCGACGTGTTCGCGGGCCGCGTGTGCGTGCTGACGCCGACCGCGACGTCGGACGTGGCGGCGGTCGAGCGCGTGCATTTGTTCTGGCAATCGCTGGGCTGCGAAGTGAAGCGCCTGACGCCCGAGGAACATGATCTCGCCCTGGCGACGACGAGTCATCTGCCGCACTTCGTGGCCGCGTTGCTCGCACGTCAATTGCCGACCGCCTGGCGGCCCTTCACGGCCACCGGGTTCCGCGATACGACCCGGATCGCGGCCGGCGACCCGGGGCTCTGGTCCGCGATCGCCCGCGAAAATGCCCTGGCCCTTTCGCAGGCCCTGGCCGGCTTCGCCGACCGGCTCGACGAATTGCGAACCGCGATCCTGGCCCAGGATCACGATCAGTTGACTCACATCTTGACCGACGCCAAGAAGGTGCGCGATGCTCTGGGAAGTTGAAATTCGATCGCTCGGCCGGGACGGTGAACGCGAACGCGTCTGCGACGAGTTCGACTTGCTCACGCACGCCACGCGCGGCGGCGACCTGATCCGGTCGGCCGCGCGCGGGTTCCTGATCGAGGCCGACCTCGACCGGGCGGCCGCCGGTCGGCTCGCGAACGAACTCCTCGTCGATTCGGTCGTCGAATCGTGCGACCTGTGCGAAGTCGGTTCGACTAAAGACGGCTCGGTCGTGACCGTGTTGCTCAAGCCCGGCGTGATGGACCCGGCGGCCGAGAGCGTCCTCGTCGCGGCCCAGGACCTCGGCCTACCATTGCGCGCGGTCCGCACGTTTCGCCGCTACTTCGGCACCAACGATCTGGTCGGCTCGGACCGCGACATGTTCTTTCGCAAGGTGCTGGCGAACGACGCCATCGAACAAGTGGTCACCGGCCCACTGAAAGCGGAGCACCTCGCGGTCGGTCGGCCGTACGTGTTCAAGAAAGTGACCGTCGCCCTCTTGCAGTTCGACGACGCCGGCCTGACTCAGTTGAGTCGCGACGGTCAGCTCGCGCTGAACCTCGAAGAAATGCGGGCGATTCAGGAACACTTCCGCGATCAGGGCCGCGACCCGACGGACATCGAACTCGAAACGATCGCCCAGACGTGGTCCGAACACTGCTCGCACAAGACCCTGAAGGGGCCGATCGATTTCACCGAAGTCGTGGATGGCGAACGGCGCACCCGGCGGATCGAGAACCTGCTGAAGGAGACGATCTTCGGAGCCACGCAAGAACTTCGGAAGCGATTCGGCGCGGACGATTGGTGCGTGAGCGTGTTCGCCGACAACGCGGGGGTCGTGAAGTTCGACGATCAATTCCATGCGTGTTTCAAGGTCGAAACGCACAATCACCCCTCGGCCATCGAGCCCTATGGCGGCGCGAACACCGGCCTCGGCGGCGTGATCCGCGACCCGCTCGGTACTGGGCTCGGCGCGAAACCCGTTTGCAATACGGACGTGTTCTGTTTCGCCCCGCCAGACTTCACGCCCGAACAACTGCCGCCCGGCGTGTTGCATCCACGGCGAACGATGATCGGAGTCGTCTCCGGCGTGAAGGATTACGGCAACCGGATGGGCATCCCGACCGTGAACGGGGCGGTGATCTTTGACGAACGCTATCTGGCGAACCCGCTCGTCTTCTGCGGCACGGTCGGCCTGATCCCGGTCGGCAAGATCGACAAGGCCGCCCGGCCGGGGGACTTGATCGTCGCGGTCGGCGGTCGCACGGGGCGGGACGGAATCCACGGGGCCACGTTCTCGTCGCTCGAATTGACGGAGGAATCGGACGCCGTGAGTGGCGGGTCGGTGCAGATCGGCAACGCGATCACGGAAAAGAAAGTGCTCGACGTGGTGTTGCAGGCCCGCGACCGGGGGCTTTACTCGGCGATCACGGATTGCGGGGCCGGCGGGTTCTCGTCGGCCGTCGGCGAGATGGGGGCCGACCTCGGTGCATACGTCGAACTCGAGAAAGCCCCCCTCAAGTACGCCGGCCTGAGCTACACCGAAATCTGGATCTCCGAGTCGCAAGAACGAATGGTCCTGGCCGTCCCACGCGAACATTGGTCCGAACTCTACAACCTGTGCGCGAGCGAGGGCGTCGAAGCCGCCACGATCGGCACGTTCGAGGAATCGGGCCAACTCAAGCTGAGCTATCACGGCGAACTCGTCGGCGAACTCGCGATGCACTTTCTGCACGACGGACGCCCTTCGGTGGTGCGGAATGCGGAGTGGACTGCTTCGAGTGCGGAGTGCGGAGTGCGGAATGCGGAGTTGAAGGCAGCGGATGCGATGGCTGCTCACTCCGCACTCCGCACTCCACACTCCACACTCGAACCC
>JANLUE010000155.1:0-6763 GCA_031363325.1 Gemmataceae bacterium | reverse complement strand
GTGAACCCGCCGGCGGGTGTGCCGGAACGACCCGACGACTACGAAGCGGACATACCGGGCTGTGCCCCCCGGGATGTCGTCGGCCCGGTGTGCGAATCCGGGGACTATATGGCGAAGAATCGGAATCTGCCGCCGCTGGGGCGGGGCGACCTTCTGGCGGTGTTCAGCGCCGGGGCGTACGGCATGGCGATGGCCTCGAACTACAACGCGCGGTGCCGGGCGGCCGAAGTCCTCGTTACAGGCCGCACACATCGCCCGATCCGACGCCGCGAGACATATGCCGACCTCGTGGCGCTGGAACGGGATTGTCAAGGTTGAGTCGGTCTGCTGAATTAGCGGGGAGAGCGCGCGGTCCGCGCTCCCTCGTCGGCTCCCGTTCGGAGGCGCGTCGTGTCTCGCCGTCCCCTGATTTTCGCCGCCCTCGTGGCGGCCGCGTTCCCGCTCGTCGCTGCCGGGCAGGCCGAGTCCGAGTTCTACGCCACCCCCAAGACGGCGCCCGAGTTCTGGCGCGTCATCCGCTTCGAGATTCGCCTCGGCAACTACGAACGGGCCGCCGAGCGCGTCAAAGGACTGCTCGACTTGAACCCGGACGACAAGACGCTCGTCGATCTGGTCGACAAGCCGCCCGCCGGCGTGGAGGGCGGCATGGCCCCGTTCCTGCGCTTGCGCAACGTGCCGCGCTGGAACTCGGACGACAAGAAGGACAAAGCGGCGAAGGCGGATGTCGAAACGCTGATCACGAAGCTCGGCAAGGCGCTCGAAACCGAACTCAGCAACCCCGAACGAATCCGCCGCTTCGCGAACGCCCTGGCGGGCACGCCCGAGGAAGCCGTGTTCGCGCTCCGCGAGATTCGTCGCGGTGGCAAGTCGGCCGCACCGGTTCTGGCCCAGATGCTCATCGAGAAGCCGGCCGAAGAACTTCGGGCGGGCATCATCGGCATCCTGCCGGAACTCGATGGCGCGACCGTCCCGCCGTTCATCGCTTTCCTGGGCGGAGCCGACCCGCAATCGCAACTCGACGTGATGGACGCCCTTCGCAAGCGGGCCGATTATCGCAACAGCGTTCTGGCCGCCGATACCGATCCAGTACCGACGCTCTGGTACCTGTGGGGCAACCCCGAATCGAGCGCGTCGGTCAAGCAAAAGGCGCGCGAAGGGCTCATTTCGGCGATTCGCGTCGACCCGGAGTCGATCGATCGCTCGGGCGACTTGAAGTCCGCCCAGGGCCAACTCGCGGCTGGCGCTCGTCGGTTTTACACCGAGACGGCCAACTTGCCGAAGCTCCCCGGCGACGAACAGGGCAACGCGGTTCACTCCGTTTGGACCTGGGACGGCAAGGCGCTGAAGGAAGCGAAGGTCAATCGAGCCGCCGCGACGGAACATTACGGCCTGCGCTATGCCCGGTGGGCGCTCGAACTGCAACCGGACTACGCGGTCGCGCAAAACTTATTTCTCGGCCTGGCGATCGAGGGCCATGCGGTCCGGGCGGGCGGGGCCGGGGCGCTCGCGAAGACGGCCCCCGAGTTGTACGCGGCCCTCGCGACCGCTCCGTTCGAGATCCTCGCCGAACTGCTCGAAGAAGCCCTGCGTGAGAAGAAGACGGCCGTCGCGTTGGCCGTCACGCGCGTGATCGGCGAACGGACCGAGCCGAAGGCCGCCAGACCGACCTCGCCGGCCAGCGCTAAAACTCCGCGACCGGCCTTGCTCGTGAAGGCCCTCGACTACCCGGACGCCCGCGTGCAATTCGCGGCCGCCGACGCTTTGCTCCGTTCGCCCGGCCCGGCCACGCATGGGCGAAACGCCCAGATCGTCAAGATTCTGGCGGCGGCTCTCGCCGCCGACCCGGGGCCCGAAGGCAAGCAGAAAGCGTTGCTCGGCGACCCGGATGGAATCCGATCCGAGGCCGTCGCCGCCCTGTTGCGTCGCGCCGGCTTCGAGGTTGACATGGTCCGTTCGGGCCGCGACCTGATGCGGCGACTTCACGAGAAGGCGGACATCGATTTGCTCGTCATCGATCGACACCTCCCCGACCCGCTGATCGGCGACCTGTTGCCGCAACTCCGGGCCGACCGCCGGGCCAAGACGTTGCCGCTCCTGTTGGTGGCCTCGTCGGACGGAATCACGCCGGTGAATTTGTTCACGGCCCTGGCCCGCCTGGCTGCGGTCATCGCCTTCGAGGACCTGCCTGGGAACCCCTACTTCGACTACTCGCCGAACCGTAAGGACGAGTCCGATCGCGTCCGCAAATCGCCAGAGGAAACGCAGCAGGACGTTTTGTCCCGGCATGCGGCCCAGGTGAAGCGGATGACCGAGTTGGTCGAGAAGGCGGGCTTCACGGTGTCCGATGTCCTTCACAACCGAATCGTCTATCTGTCGATCCAGACGTTCGCGCCCGAGACTCTGACCGCGTTTGTTCCGCAATTGGTGGCCGAAGAACGCTTGGCCGTCGATCGCTTGCTTTCGCCGGCCGCGCGGATCGAGTTCGAAGGTTCGCCCGTGAGCGTGAAGAAGCCGCGCATGCGGGCCGACACGCTGCCGTCCCTCGAAGAGGCCCAACGCATTGTCGAAGTGATGCGGCTCACCGCGAACGAGGAACGCGCGATTCGCCAGGAGCGATTGCAGGCCCTGGCGAAGCTATGGGACTTGATGTGGGATCCGGCCGCCCCGAAACTCCCGCCCGCCGAGCCGACCCGCTACCCCGACATCGAAGCCCGGCTGGCTCGAGTCGCCGGGCCGTATCGGAACATCCGCGTGGTCCCGGCGGTCTTCACGGACGATGGCTTCAAATCGGAACTCATCCAGGCGACCGACCCGAAGGCCCCGCTCGGCACGCCGGCCGAGAAGAAGGAAATGGCCAAGGCCGCCATGGGTTGGCTGCGCAAGATGGCCGTCGGCGAAATCGTCGGCTACCCGATCGCCGACGCGATCGGAGCAATTCGGTCGGCTCTGAAGTCGGACGAACTCGCCCCGCTCGCCGTCGATGCGTTGGTCAAGCTCTCGACCCGCGAGGGACAGCAAGACCTGTCGAACCTGGCCACCGACGCCGGTCGACCGATCCCGCTGCGTTCGCAGGCGGCCGACGCGTTGGTCAAACACATCCAAACGTTCGGCAAGTTCGTGACCGGCCCGCAAGCCGACAGCATCGCCGCCTCGGCGCTGGCCGCGGATGACGCCGAACTCAAGGCCCGGTTGCTCGCCGTCCAGGGCGTACTGACCTCGACCATCAAGGGCACGACGGACCGCCTGAAGGGTTACCAACCGAAGCCGGTCGAAGCGAAGGACGCGGCCCCGCCGAAAGAGGATCCGAAGGAAGAGAAGAAGGATCAGTAGGGTTATCGCGCCCAAACTCCGAGCACCATCCCGGCAGCCGATATTGCAATCATCGTGACCGCAAGAGCGAAACCCTGACGGCGGGCACGCGGCCATTCGTCGGCCGTGGCGAACACTCGCTTTGGCCAAAATACCCACGAGATATAGGCGAAGAGCGCGAACGCGATCACCCAAAGACCAGCCTTCACGGCCATCAAGGTGAGCCACGTTTCGTCCGATTGCCATTTGAGCCCGAGCCAAATGAATCCGGAGAGTCCACAGGTGAAGAGGGCAGCCATCACGACGCGTCGCATGCCGTCGGCGAGATCGAGGGAGAAGCGTTCGTACTCGGCGCCGTGCTGAAAGAACTTGGCCGCTTTGGGTTCGACGAAGAAGGCCCGGTAGACCAGGGCTCCAAACCAGGCGGCGGCCGACAATAGGTGGATCGCGGCGAGGGAGCGTTCGAAAGTTGTCATGGCGGGCCTCCGCTTCGTCAACCGCACCCGGCCATCGGGTTTAACTCGGCAGAATCGCGTCCGCTTCGATTTCGACCAGCATGGCTGGGTCGATCAGGCCCGCGACCTGAACCATCGAGGCGGCCGGACGGATGTCGCCGAACACTTCGCCGTGTGCCCGACCAACCTGCTCCCAGTCGGCCATGTTGGTCAGGTATATGCGGGTTCGGACCACGTCCTTGAAACTCGCGCCGGCCTTCTTCAACGCGACTTCGACGGTCTTGAGTGTCTGGACGGCCTGAGCATACGGGTCGCCCTGGCCGACGAGCCCCTCGGGGGTCGCGGACGTACAACCGGAGACGAAGACGAACGGCCCGAACTTCACGGCACGGGAGTAGCCGATGATCGGCTCCCATTTGCCGCCCGACGTGATATTTTCGCGGAGCATGGTTGTGCCCTGAGAGTGTGTCTTGGCAATTTGTACATTACCGTTCCCTCGCGGATTGTCCGCCGGACGGCCGGAAATCGGAAGTCCTGGAAGTCGAGGTATGGCTCATCCGAGAAGTCGGCGGCCCAAGATGTCACGCCGCGACGGAATCGATGTACTCGTAAAACACATTCCGCTGCCGTGGAATGTAACCCGCCTCACGGATCGACGATTTGATTTGTTCGAGCGTGAGATAATGAACAGTTCCGGCGGACGCGACGACGTTCTCTTCAATCATCAACGAGCCCATGTCGTTGGCACCGTAAAACAGCGCCACCTGTCCGACTTTCGCCCCCTGCGTCACCCACGAACTTTGAATGTTTGGAATGTTATCGAGATAGAGCCGGGCGATTGCTTGCGTGCGCAGATATTCGTACGAGCCGACCTGGGGATAGTCGCTCATCTTGTGGCCCGGCTGCATCGTCCAACAGATGAACGCCGTGAGCCCACCCGTCTCGTCTTGAAGCAGCCGCAATCGATCGAGGTGTTCGATCCGTTCCGGGATCGTCTCGATGTGGCCGAACATCATCGTGCAGGTGGACTTGCCGCCGAGTCGATGCCAGACGCGGTTCACCTCAAGCCATTCGTCCGTCAGCGCCTTGCCCTTGGTCAGCTCACGGCGGACGCGATCGACGAGGATTTCGCCACCCCCGCCCGGCAAGCTCCCGAGCCCGGCCGACTTCAGCCGACCAAGCACTTCATCGAGCGGTAGTTTGTTGATCTTGTGGAAGTGCCAGATTTCGGGCGGGCTGAAGGCGTGCAGATTCAGTTTCGGGTAACGCGTCTTCAAGTCGCGCAGCAGGTCCTCGTACCATTCGAGTTTGAGTGACGGGTGCATGCCGCCTTGCATCAGGATCTGGTCGCCGCCGAGGGCGAACGTTTCTTCAATCTTCTGATACAGTTCTTCGCGCGGCAAGACATAGGCGTCCGCATCGTTCGCCTTGCGATAGAACGCGCAGAAATCGCAGACGGCCGCGCACACGTTCGTGTAATTGATGTTTCGGTCGATGTTGAACGTTCGATACGGCTCGGGGTGCAGCCGCCGCGTGACGGCATGGGCCGCCCGGCCGAGCGCGTGCAGGTCGTGGCAATCGAACAGCTCGACGCCCTCGTCGAACGTCAGTCGCTGGCCGTCAGCGGCTTTCGACAGGATGCGGCGCGTGGTAGAAGTCAAGGGACACCCCTTCCGGCGCGAGCCCGAGGTCGCGGGCGAGCGCGTAAAACCGTTCGAGGCCGGCCAGCTCGCGGCGGCCCAAATCGAAGCACAGAACGTTGCTCAGGTACCGGCGACAGAAACCGGCATCGAGCCCGAGGGCCGGTGCCTCGCGTGCGGCAATCGTCCCGACGCGCGCCAAACCGAGTTCCTTGCAGGCCCGCAGGGCCTCGTCCACGCCGTGCAAGTCCACGTCGGGCCGGACGGCCCAGACGGCGTAAACGAACGGCAGTCCGGTCCACTCGAACCACTCCTGGCCGAGGTCGTACGCGAAGTCGAACCCCGGCAAACAGGCCTGCATGGCCCGGTCGCCGATCAGCAGGACCGCGTCGGTCGACATGTCGTCGGCCGCCACGTCCATCGGTAGGTGTACCGTCCGCGGCCGGGTTCCGTGTCGCTTCTCCAGGAGAACGCGCGTCAGGGTCGCGCTGGTTCGCGAGCCCTCGTCCAGCGCGACCGAGCGAATCTTCGGCCACGGCACCCGGCTGAACAGTGTCACGCTCAGGACCGGGCCCCGGCTCGCGATCGAGACACCGGGGACCATCGTGTAGTGGCCGGCCCGAAAGTATTCGATGACCGGGATCAGCGCGACATCCAGTTCGCTGGCCGCCAACTGGTCGGCCAATCGACTCGGCAAGTCGAGCGACAACTCGGCGTGGGGAGCGAACTCGGCCAGCCCTTCGATGAGGGGCTTGGTGTTCAGATAGTTGACGGCACCGACGCGCACCGGGCGGGGCATGGCTCGTCCTCCGGTGGCTCGGTCGGTCATGCGGAAATCTTACGATCCGCCGACCGACCGGCCCACGGGTGTAACCGCGAAGGAACGACTGCCACAACCGTCGTCGCACCGACTTGCTACAATCCCCTTCACTCGTCTCGCTAAACTCTCTCGCGAGAATGGCTTGTGACACGCCCGTCGGTCGAGGAAGGACGTCTCCGAGAACTCGAAGCTCGCACGGCCGACTGGCGGCGCTGGGGGTCGTACGTCTCCGATCGCCAGTGGGGCACCGTTCGCGAGGACTATTCGGCGGACGGCAACGCGTGGTCGTACTTCCCGCACGATCACGCGCGAATGCGGGCGTATCGCTGGGGCGAGGACGCCATCGCCGGCTGGTGCGATCGCTATCAACTGCTCGTGTTCGGCCTCGCGATGTGGAACGGTCGCGACCCGATTTTGAAAGAACGCTTATTCGGCCTGAACCCCTGGGAGGCGAACCACGGCGAAGACGTCAAGGAGTGCTATTACTATCTCGATTCCGGCCCGTCGCATGCGTACTGCCAGGCGCTCTACAAGTATCC
>JANLUE010000150.1:0-4280 GCA_031363325.1 Gemmataceae bacterium | reverse complement strand
TCGGCTGCCACGCCTCCGGTGTGCAAAAACGCACGCGCGAAGCCTGCGGAACTGATCGAGATTTCGATGGCATTTTCAACCTGAGGTCGATAGCGTCTGACAGATTGCTGGATTTTTGCCCGACAAGAAGTGCATCATCGAAAAAACACACCCGAACCGCTGTACCACCTCTCCCATGGCCAGTTCGGTTCGGGTGATCGGCTATTGCCGAAGGACTGGAAAGCGATCCGCGTGCCACGTTCGGGTTGGCACGCGCCAAGTTCAACTGCAAACGCTTTGCAAATAACAATTTACGCCAACGATGCTCGCGCCGGTTTCTCGGGTTGAGCCAAATCGGACTTCGCGCGCCTGCATGGTCTCCGGGCAGCGGCTGTCGTTCCTACGGGCATCGCGCGGATTCCCTGAACCCTTTGCCTCTACCGACCGACTAATCCGATGAGCCTCTATCATCCACCAGAGGCGTTACTGGGACCGAGGTACGCATGGCCACCGATTTGACCGCCAAGGAAGGGCTGCCCGAAATCACCGGCGACCTCGTGGCCAGCTACACCGAGTGCAGCCGCATCAATCATCTCGGCCATCAACCGTTGCCGAGCCGCGACGCGGTGATTGAGATCGTCTCGGACCTGCACGAAGTCATCTATCCCGGTTTCGGTCGGCGGCAGAACCTCCACATTGGCAACGTCGAATACTACGTCGGTTCGCTGATGGACGCCCTCCACGATCGCCTCACCGAACAGATGGCTCGGGCCCTTCGCCACGACATGTGCGACGAGTCGCCGCACATCGACTTCGAAGCCCTCGCCCAGGCCAAGACGATCGAGTTCCTCAAGCGCTTGCCGCGGATTCGCGACTTACTCGATTCGGACGTGGCGGCCGCCTATCGCGGCGACCCGGCCGCTCGGAGCCATCACGAAATCATTTTCTGCTACCCCGGCCTTGAAGCGATCACCGTCTATCGTGTCGCCCACGAGTTGCTCACGCTCGGCGTGCCGTACGTGCCAAGGATGATGACCGAATACGCCCACATGAAGACCGGCATCGACATCCATCCGGGTGCCAAGATCGGCCAAGGGTTTTTCATCGATCACGGCACCGGAGTCGTGATTGGCGAGACGTGTTCGATCGGTGAGAACGTGAAACTCTACCAGGGGGTCACGCTCGGAGCCCTGTCGTTCCAAAAGGACGCCGATGGCGAACTCGTGCGCGGCACGAAACGACATCCGACACTCGAAGACGACGTGATCATTTACGCGAACGCGACGATCCTCGGCGGAGCGACGACGATCGGGGCCCGATCGGTGATCGGCTCGAACGTCTGGTTGACGCAGTCCGTCGCGCCGGACACGGTCGTCGTGTTGGAGAAGCCGGCTCTACGCCTGCGCGGCGGCCAAAAGAACGCCGATCCATTGATGTACCACATCTGACGGGACCACTCGTTCGCCGCCGAGCGGCGACCGAACGCTGAGTTTCGACGATGGCCGGACCTATTCATGGTTGCCAGGATTGTCACGAGCCTGGCACGAACGTTTGACACGTTGGCCCGCGCGCGAGTACGATACCCGAGATGTTTCAACCCGCCCCAGGGGGTTCTCATGAATCGGCTCCTGATCGCGCCCGTCGCGTTGTTGATCGCCAACCTACCACTTTGGGCCGGCGACGCGATCGAGACGGCCATCGAGAAGCTCGGCGCACCCCGCTATGTCGAGCGTGAGAAGGCCGTCCGGGAACTCGAGACGATTGGCGAGCCCGCCCTGAAAGCACTTCGCGCCGCCCAGGCCTCCACCGACGAGGAAGTCCGCGTTCGCGCCAAGGCCGTCGCCGCCAGGATTGAACGAACGATACTCAGCCGACGCTTGCTCGAACCGCCGAAGATCGGCTTCAAGTTCAAAAACGTTCCCCTGGATCAGGCCCTGGCCGAAGTGTGGGTCAAAACGGGCGTGAAGTTCGCGTATTCTCCGGGTGCCGGTAGTGATCCGCAACGGCACATCACGGTGGACATCAGCGATCGACCCTTCTGGGAAGCGATCGACGCATTCCTGATGGCCACCGGCCTGACCGAATCGAAAGCGGCCCCCATGCCTGTGGTGTCGGCCGAAAACATGTCGCGGCCAATCGTGCGCGGCGTCGTGAATGGCCGACGCTTGACGAGCATTCGCGGCGGAACGCCGACCGCGAAAGACACGCTCACGTTGACGGACGGAACGAACTCGCTCCCCGCCTTCACCGACAAATCCATCCGAGTTCGAATGGTCCCGACCGGCACGAAGTTCGACGCCGGCAAGGACGAACTGACGTTGATGCTCGATGTCGACCCGATTCCAACCCTGCAGGTTCAAGATATATTGGGCGTCGAAGTTCGCCGCGTCGCGACCGACGATCGGCGCCTACTGGCGGCCGCGTACCCGGTTCCGGAAATGTCCGCCGATTATCAATTTGCCGCGGCTCAATTCCAACAATTGGTCATTGTCAATGGTGACATTCACGCATCCACGGGCAACATGTTGGACGACCGGTCGTTCCCCGTCGTGCTCAAAGCTCCCGGAACGCGGCCGCGCAAGTTGGCCGAGTTCGAAGGGATCGTGTTCGCCCGCGTGGTCGTCCCGTCCGAGCCCGTGATCACGATCGATCATGTGTTGGCGGTCGAGACCAAGGGCAAAGTCTTCCAGAACGACGAATGGTCGATGAGCGTTGTTTCCGCGGAAGTGGCCGGCCCCGGCCGGGCGACGGTTCGCGTCCGAATCGTGGCTTCGACCACGAACGACGAGATGATGTTCCCGGTCCGCGTTCGCGGGCGAGTTCAACCGTTCCTGCGCATCAACGGGGCCGTTCGCCAGGCCCCCGACCCGCGCCCGGACCTCCGGTTCCGCGACGAGAAGGGTAACGCCTTGCGGATGATCAGCAACTCGATCATTCGAAGCGAAGCGAGCGTCGATGGTAGCTTCACTCGCGAAGTCGAAATTCGCCTCGAGTTGCCGACCGACCGCACGCCCGACGTGAGCCTGTCGTTCCTGGAACGCCGCGCGGTGACGATCGAGATGCCGTTCAAGTTGAAGGACGTGGTGATTCCGTAAAAGCGTTCGCAAGTAATGACATCGCCTTCGAGCCGCGTCTGCTACAACGCGTACGTATAGCTCGCCGCAAAAAATCTGTCGCAGTTGGGGTTGACAATGGTGGTGTAAAGTGGGACGAAACTGTGCGCCATGGATGGCTGTTATTCCACACTTGAAATTCGAAGGTTGGCGGTCGCGGCCATCGCGCGCGGCCTGAGCGTCGCCGACGCCGCCCGAGCTTATTGTACGGATCGGCGGACCATTCACCGCTGGGTCGCCCGAGAGCGGGCGGAGGGCGAAGACGGCCTCATGCGGCGGCCCGGCAGCGGACGTCCGCGATTGCTCAGCCAACTCACCGAATCCGCCCTGCGGCTTTTGGTGGTGCGGCCGGCCACGCAGTTCGGCTTCGAGACGGATCTCTGGACGGTGGGGCGAGTCCGTCAGGCCTTGCGGGATCGCTACCACGTCGATCTGTCGCCGGACACGGTGTGGCGACGGCTACGCGACGCGGGCCTGACCTACCAGAAACCGGAACGACCGTATTTCGAAGCCGACCCCAAGGCCCGCGCCCATTGGTTGCGGTTCGAAGCCCCGAAGATTCGTCGATTGGTTCGAGAAAAGAAGGCGATTTTGTATTTCCAGGACGAATCGAACGTGTCGCTGAGCGCCTTCCTCGGCAAGACCTGGGCGGTGCGGGGTCAAACTCCTCGGGCCGGCGGGACTGGACAGCGCGGCAGCGTGTCGGCCATGTCGGCGATCAACGGCCAGGGCCGATTGGTGTTCGCGTTGTACGAAAAACGGATCGCCTCTCCGGAGGTGATCGAGTTTCTGGGCTCGATGCTCCGCCACCATCCGAAACGTCATTTGGCGGTGGTGATGGATCAGGCCCCTCCGCACGTCTCGAAAACGACACGCGCGTATATCGCCGCCCAACGACGACTGACCGTGTTCCACCTGCCAACATACTCTCCCGACTGGAACCCGGACGAAAAAATCTGCCACATAACAACGGAAGAATAGTCCTTGCAACAAGTCCACGTCTTGAGACATCTTGCTGAGCTTTTTGTGGGCGAGTACTTTGAGTTCTTCCTTGGTTTTGGCCTGGTGACTCTTCAACTCGTGATGTTTCAGGTGATTCCAGACTTTTTCGTCCGGGTTCCAGTCGGGAGAGTATGTTGGCAGGTGGAACACGGTCAGTCGTCGTTGGGCGGCGATATACGCGCGTGT
>JANLUE010000133.1:0-10170 GCA_031363325.1 Gemmataceae bacterium | reverse complement strand
CACCAACCTTTGGCCTTCGTCTTGACGCGGCACAGGCTTTTGTCGGCCGTCACGTACAGGGACGAACCGTCGTCGCCCCAACCGCAGTTGGCCGTCGGCACGCCGGTCGCGAGTGTGCCCAGGTGTTTGCCGGCCGGCGAGAACACGTAGACCCCGCCCGGTCCGGTCGCCCAAACCGTGCCGTCCTTCGACACCTTCAGCCCGTCCGGCAAGCCCGGTTTCTTGGCCTTCACGGCGTCGGTCGAATCGAAGAAGACTTTGCCGTCGCCTAGCGTGCCATCGGCCTTGACGGGGAACGCCATCCAGATGGCCTTGTCCGGGTCCGAGTTCGCGACGTAGAGCGTCTTCTCGTCGGGCGACAGCGCGATGCCGTTCGGCCGCGACATTTCCTTGGTCAGCAGCGTCAATTCCCCCTTGGCCGACAGGCGGTAGACGCCCTGGAAGTCGAGTTCCTTGGCGGGGTCTTTTTCGATCTTTGGCAGGCCGTAGGGCGGGTCCGTGAAGTAGATGTCGCCGTTCGACATGAACGTCAGGTCGTTCGGGCTGTTGAGGCGTTTGCCCTCGTACTTGTCGACGAGCGTGACGAACTTTCCGTCCATCCACTTGGCCAGGCGTCGGTCGCCGTGCATGCACATGTGCAATTCGCCGGCCGTGTTGAACGCGAGCCCATTCGAGCCCGGCTCCTTACCGGTGAAGGCGGCCTTGCCGGTGTAGCCGCTCGGCTTCAGGAACTCCTTGAGCCCGTCGGCCGCCGACCACTGCCAGATCATGTTCTTCGGGATGTCCGAGAAGAGCACCCGCTTGTGGGCACCGTCCCAGACGGGCCCTTCGGACCAGTCGAACTTGTTTTCGACGAGCATTTCGAGCGGCGTGCCGGGAGCGACAAGGTCGTCGAACGCGGGGTCGAGCTTTTCGATCGTGCCGAGCGTCTTGACTTTTTCGTCGGCGTGGGCGAGAGTCGGGCCAATCACGAGCGCGAGCCCAAGAACGGAGAGGCGGAACATGGTGCGAAGATCTCCAGGAGGACGGGCGGGTTCGGGAAAGACATGGTAACGCCCGGCGGGCCGCACTCAAGTAAAAAGCGGGGGAACCGCTCGGCACTTGACTTGCTTCGCCCCGGCCGGAGAATTCAAGTACCCTCCGTCCAGCCTCTCTAATCAACATGGCAACTCGTCGCGTCGGCTTGTGGCTCCTCGGTGCGTTCGGTGGCGTTGGCTCCACCGTCGCGTTGGGCCTCGCCGCGCTCGCCCGGGGCCTGACGCCGTCGACCGGGCTCGTCACCGCTCAGCCACCGCTCGATCGACTCGACCTCGATGGGCCGGCCGCGTTCGTCCTCGGCGGGCACGATGTCCGCAAGTCCGACTTCCGCGAATCGGTCCTGGGGCTTAACGAACGGTCGAACGTCTTCACCGCCCGGCAAATCGAAGCGTGTTCGCCGGATTTGGCCGCCTGGAGCAAGAACGTTCGACCCGGCACGGTGTTGCGGACGAACGACACGATACGAGCGTTGGCAAACTTGCCGGAAGTGCAACTCGTCCGCACGCCACGCGAGGCGATCGATCGCGTTCAGGCCGACCTGGCTGACTTTCGAGCCCGGCATCGACTCGATCAGGTCGTGGTTCTTAATGTCGCTTCGACCGAACCCCCCTGCACACTGACCGAAGAACACGGCACGCTCGAAGCGATCGAAGCCGCCCTCGACCGGGCCGGCCCGAGCCCGTTGCCGGCCAGCGGACTGTACGCCTATGCGGCGCTCGACGCGGGGGTGCCCTATGTCAACTTCACACCATCCCTGGGCGCATCGTGTCCAGCGCTCAACGAATTGGCCCGAACTCGGAAGGTACCGCACGCCGGCCAGGACGCGAAAACGGGCGAGACGCTGTTGAAGACCGTGCTCGCCCCGATGTTCGCTGCCCGCAATCTCCGCGTGCTGAGTTGGTTCGGCACGAACATCCTCGGTGGCGGCGATGGGCGGGTCTTGAACGACCCGGACAACAAGGCCTCGAAGGTGCTCTCGAAGGATGCGGCCTTGCCGGCCATCCTGGGGTATAAGCCGCAATCGCACGTGGCGATCGACTACGTCGAATCGCTCGACGACTGGAAGACGGCCTGGGACCACGTGCACTTCGAAGGGTTCCTGGGCACGAAGATGGCCCTTCAATTCACGTGGCAGGGTTGCGATTCGATCTTGGCCGCCCCCCTGGCGATCGATCTGGCCCGACTCGCCTTGCTCGCCCAGCGTCGCGGCGAGACCGGTGCCTTGTGCCAACTCGCGTGTTTCTTCAAGAGCCCGCTCGGCACCACCGAACACGATTTCTTCCGCCAGTGGGCGGCCCTGTTGGCCTACGCGTCGAAATGACTTGCCGATGAACCTCGCATTCAGCACGAACGCCTACCTCCGGTTCTCGTTCGCGGAAACGTGTCGCCGACTCGCCGCGATCGGCTACCCGGCCGTCGAGATCATGGCCGACGTGCCGCACGCCTGGCCCGCGTTCCTACTGCCCGAACAGAAGCAAGGCCTGCGCGATGCCCTCGCCGCGAACAAGTTGCAAATCTCGAACATCAATTCATTCATGATGCACGCGGTCGACGATCATCGGCAACGCTACTGGCACCCGTCGTGGATCGAGCCGGACGTGAACTATCGCCGCGTGCGCATCGATCACACGAAGCGGGCCCTGACGCTCGCGAAGGAACTCGGCGCGAAGTGCGTCACGACGGAACCGGGCGGCCCGGTTGCGAAAGGCGAATCGTGGCAGTCGGCCCTCGACCTGTTCGTCGAAATGATCAAGCCGGTCGCCGAGCACGCGGAAAACGAGGGGGTACAACTCTTGGTCGAGCCGGAGCCGGGCCTGTTGATCGAGACCTGCGAACAGGCCGAAGAGTTCATGGGCCGGATGTCGTCGCCGTCCGTCGGCCTAAACTTCGACATCGGCCATCAATACTGCGTCGGCGAAGATCCGGCCGTCTCCGTCAAGCGATTGGCGAAGTGGGTCAAGCACGTTCACTTGGAAGACATCGCGGTCACACGAGTTCACCACCACCTGATTCCGGGCGAAGGCGTGATCGACTTCGCGAGCGTCCTCAAAGCGATCCGCGAGATCGGCTACACGGGCTGGGTGACGATTGAACTCTACCCGTACACGGACGACCCAGACCACGCGGCCCGGACGGCGCTCGAGCGGGTAAGTCGGTTAATCGCATTGCAAATGAAATGAGCGTTAGCGCTTGCTCTCTCAATTGCTACCTCTCCTTCGCCCGGTGGCTCAGCAGAAACGCCAGCAGGTGCCGGAAGTCGTCTTCCTTCACGGTCTCCGCGAAGTTGGCGGGCATCGGCGAGAGGAGCGAACTTCGCTTCTCGTCGATGTCCGCTTCGGCGAGGCGCACTTCCTTGCCGAGATTGTCGGCCAGCACGAAGACCGCCCCTTCCTGACGAAGCACCAGGCCCGCGACGGTGCGGCCGTCCTTCATCACGAACGACGTCGAGCGGAACGCCTGATCGACGTTGCGCGATGGGTCGAAGATGTCTTCGAGCAACCGGTCGAGGCCTCGGATGCCGATACCATCGAGTTGCGGGCCGATCTTTGGGCCCTCGCCGCCGAGTTGATGACAGTTCTGGCAATTCGTCTTGAAGATGGCCGCCCCGAGCTTTGCGTCGCCGTTCGACTTCACGAACGATTCCCGTTTCTTGTTGATCAGGTCGAGCATCCGCTGATCCGGGTTCGGCAGGCCTTTTGTCAATTCGGCCACGCGCTCACCAGCTTTTGGCAACTTGCTCTCGTTGATGCGCGCGGCCACCGTGCGGTCCTGGAGCAAGCGGCCCGACGCCTTGCCGGCGGCGATCGTCTTGAGCAACTGGTCGGCCCCGTCCGGCTTGGATGCGAGGGCGATCGCAATGACCGTCTGCAATCGGGCCGGTGCCCTTTCCAACATGCCGAGCAATGCGGCCACAGCCTCTTTCGTGCCAGCCACGCCGAGCGACTGGGCCGCCCGCTCGCGCATGCCGATTGGAGCGTCCGCGTCGGCGAGAACCTTGGCCGCCGCAACGACTCCGGCAACCGGATCGAGTGCAACCATCGTTGCAAGTGCGGCCGCCCGTTGGCCTTCGTTGCGATCCGTTCGCGCCGCGAACGAGGCCACGTCGCCGTACAGCGACTTCAATCGCAATGCGGTTGAAACGTCGAAGCACGACTGGATCGCCTGTGGGTCCGATTCCTTCAATCCGCGTGCGACGAGCTTCTCGGCGAACGCGATGTCCCCCTCGTCGAAGCGGTTGTTCCGCTGCTGAAGCCCCCGCGTGTAGGCCTGGAACAACGCGAGCGCGAGTTTCGTGTCGTCCGGTTTGTGTTTCGTAACGAACGCAAAAATGGGCTTCGCCCCGTCCCCATATCGGCTCGCGTGCTCGACGTAGGCGGGCAACCGGCCGGCGTCGGACGTCAACTCCGTGAGATGGTCACTAAGGAACGCGGCGGCCTCCGGAGTCGGCAAGCCGGTCGCCACGTCGGCGATGGTCGGCAGCATGGTCGCTTCGACCTTGAGTTCTTTCCAGGCGTTCGCGTCGCGCAGGCACTCACGGAGCGCGATTCGCAAGGCTTGTCGAAGATGTGTGTCGCCCGCCGGAGAGTTCTTCAGACCCTTGACCAACGTTGAAACGGAGTCGAGATGCGGCACGGCCGTCAGGCCATCCGCGATCGCTCGCCCCACCTGGGGAAACTTCGGATTGATGACGAGCCGATCGGGTGCCTCTCGCAGCGCCTTTTCCCGATTATCGCCGCCACGTTCGTGATCGGCCTGCCACTCCTTCATGGCCGTCTGGAATCGCATGTAGTGTGTGCCGATCAGGTCGTCGTTCAGATCGAAAGCCAGTTCTTGTCGCTTGCGCACCGAGTGATCGTCGATTGAGTGGGCATTGTTAGCCCAGATTCCCTGAGCGGCATGACGACGACCGCTTAGGCTCGAATCCCGTCGACTCAACTCGTCCAGCCGACGTTCTTCGGTCGGATTGATCGGATTGATCAGTGTCTGGGTCGCCATCATCCGAACCGCAATGTTCGGGTCGCCTAACTTTTCATCCAATTGCTTGCGGTCGAGCTTCGTGAAGTCGACTGGCGGGGGTGGCACTTTTCCTTTGCCATCCATTCCCGAGTAGACGATTCGCCAGATGCGGCCACTCGTGCGATCGCGGCCGGGGTGTTTCAATTCGACTTCGTAGTGGCCGATGATCTTGTTGTAAAAGTCCGAAATGTACAGCGCACCGTCCGTGCCCAGCTTAATGTCCACCGGCCGAAACCACGGGTCGCCGCTCGCCATGAAGTCCGGCTGTTCAATCGCCTTCGGCGTCGAGCCGGTGAATTCGATCAAGTCCATGTTCACACGATTGGTCACGACGTTGCCGAGAAACATGCGGCCGATGTAGTCCTTCGGGAATTGATCCGCCTCGTACCAGGCGAGCCCGCACAGGCCGGTCGAGCCGTGATCGTGGCCAATCATGTTGGGGCCAAAGCCCAGCCCATCGTGCGGCTTGCCGAAGCTTTCGTAAACGGCCCCGCGAATGTTCTGCGTCATCGGCCGCGAGTGGCAGTCGGCCGTATACAAATTGAAGAACGCGTCGTGCGTCATGCCGAACGGATTCACCTGACCACGCGAGTACACTTCGATGCGACTACCGTCCGGACGGAACCGGAATGTGCTGCCACTATTCATTTGGACTTCGTGGCCGTCTTTCCCCTTAACTTTCGAATCATTCGAGAAGCCGTGACACGCATAGACCCAGCCGTCCGGCATCAAGGTGAAGGAGTTCACCATGCCGTGCGTGTCGCGGATGCCGAATGGACCGTATAGCTTCTCGCGTTTGTCGGCCTTGCCGTCGCCGTCCGTGTCGGTGAGCTTCCAGATCCAACAGCCCGCCGCTTCCTTCGCCCCGTCCGGGCCGGGGTCGATGCTCGAGACCAGGACCGACTTGCAATCCGGCAACGGCAACACGCCGATCGGAATGTTCAACCCATCGGCAAACGTCGAAACCTTGCCCGCCTTGCCGTCCGGCCCGAAGTCACTGAGGACCATGAGCCGATCCTTGCCGGGCCGGCCGATGGCCGCGTACGGATATTCGACGGTGACCGGCACCCAGAGTCGTCCTTTGGCATCGAACGCGAGTTGCATCGGCTTGTTGATGTCCGGCTCGCTGGCCACGAGCTGCGCCTGAAACCCCGGGGGGAGCTTGAACGACTTCCGCTCGTCCTCCGGAGATTGATGGTTGGTCGGGGCAACGAGGGCTGCCGGCTGGGCGGTGACCGAAGAGACGATTCCGAAAGCGAATAGGTAGGCCAGCGTTCGGGACGGCATGAGAGAGGACTCCGACCGGAGGGAGGGCCTAGAGATTGTAATGAACGCTTGGGCGGCCGACGAAATGGCAACTTTTCGGAACGACCCCCCACCCGAAACGGTTTCCGGGAATAATCCAATGAGTTGTGCATCGTGTTAACGGAGGGTGGGTTTCGTATGCGTGCGACCGGCCGGATCGCCTCCCTGGTCGAGGAACACTACACGGGCCTGTACCGCTACGCGTATCGGCTCAGCGGCACGGCGGCCGACGCCGAGGACTTGACCCAGGAAGCGTTTTGCAAGGCCCAAACGCAATTGAGTCAGCTGCGGGATCCCGATCGGGCCAAGCCGTGGCTGTACTCGATCTTGCGGAACGCCTACCTGTATCGGGCCCGGTCCGAACGGGCTCATCGACAGGTGTCGCTCGATGCCGTCAGCGAGGTTCCCGCGAGTTCGCCAGAAGAGTTGCCGGACATCGCGCCGGAACGATTGCAAGCCGCCCTGGCGGACCTACCCGAAGGATTTCGCACGCCGGTGATCTTGTTTTACTTTGACGACATGAGTTATCGTGACATCGCCGAACAAATGAACCTGCCCATAGGTACAGTGATGTCACGGCTGGCCCGGGCGAAAGCCCACCTTCGGGACCGGTTGGGCCCGGCCGGCGGGAAGGTGACCGATGGACTGTAATACCGCTCGGATGTTGACGACCTTCTTTGGCCGTCAGGGGACCGAACTGGCCCCCGAGGACGCGGCCGACCTCTCCACGCACCTGGCGGGCTGCGCCGGCTGCGCGAGCGCGGTCCGCTACGAACGAGCCTTCGACGATCGCATCGCCCGAGCCATGTTGGACGTGCCGATCCCATCGGGCTTGAAGGGCAAGTTGCTGGACGGAGTCTCCGCGCAACGTGGCGGCTGGTACCGCAAGAAGGCTTACGGGATCGCCGGCTTGGCGACGGCGGCCTGCCTGCTCGTTGGCGGAATCTACGCCGGCCGAATCCTGACCGCGCCGAAACTCGAAGCGACCGAATTGATTGCTTACGCCGAAGAACGCGCCGATTTCCCGCAGGACAACATCGATTCGTACCTGTCGTCGAAGGGCGTGAAGTACAACCCGGAACGGCGCTTCGACCTCAATCAACTTTACGACATCGGCACGTCGAAGCTGATGCGGGACGGACCGCAAGTCCCGGTTCTGTACTTCAAGAACATCCGCAAGAATGTCGACGCCAAGGTCTACATCGTCCGCGACTCGGACTTCAATTGGAAGAAGCTGCCGCGCGACGGGGCCAGCATCCCTGGAAAGAGTCTAGGTTTGGCGGTGATCGAAGACGCTCGCCGCGGCGACGTGGGTTATGTCGTGATTTACACCGGCGAATCACTCGAGTTGTTCCTCGAAAACTTGTCGGCGATTTAAGCGAAGCGCGGCCACGACCAGTTCTTCAGCGGTAGGGCCGTGGAAATAGTTCATAGGCATACCGATTGCAAATCTTCGCAGCCGGCTTAATCTACGTCGAGGAAGTTGCATTCGCCTATGTCCACCTCGGAGCTTCAGATGGACGGACGAGAAGAGACCCCGCGAGCCGACAGCCCGACGACTCTCGCCCAACAAATCAATGCGGGGCTCGCTTCCGCAACTTCGCTTGTTGCGAACTACACGCGAGCACTCCTGGCGACGGAAGCTCAGGCTATCGACCCAGCGAAACGCGCGAATCCAAGTCCAATCGCATGCAAATCTGCTTGACCGCCGCCCGAAGCATTGCACCCAGGTCATCGTCCTTTCTGTACTGCGGAGAGTGTGCGGAGGTCACTCGTTTTGGAGCCACCAAGTTTTCCCAAGCCTTCTTCGGCGAGCCTTCTTTTCTTGGATCGAAGATGCCAAAGGACCAACCGCCGAATTGTTTGAGAAGTGAGAAACACGGAACGTCCGTTAAGCCATCGCCGAGATAAATCATGTTTCTGAACGGCACTCGGCGGTCCTCCGGACGCCTGTCTCGGTTGACTGAATAGGCATTCTGCCGAGTCTCGAAGTCCGAAATCCCCTTGTTGATCGCGAAGAGCGCTTTGGTCTTTTCGGTAAACGTGATCGAGTTGCGGATATGGCGTACGCAGCCATCCGATTCGCTGAATGTACATCCCCAGATGCCGGCGAAGTGCTTCGCGATTGAACTGCCACGGATGATTTCCTCCAACCCCCCGCTCACGATGTAGAATTCGATTGCCGGACGCGTGAGTACGTGTTCGAGAGTGATCGCCCGTAAGTCATCGAACAATTCGGGGATTCCTTCGTAGAATTCGAGCGTTGCGCCGAATTCCCGCAATTGCGCGTTGGTCAAATTTCCGAACCGCTTCCCAGAACCCACGCTTTCCAAGATCCAAGTCAGGTAGGCGAGTGGCGGATCCCAACCTTCATCGATTCGGACCTTCATGTCCTTTTGCCAGAACGAAGTGGCATCTACGCCACGCGATTCAAGCAATTTCGTGGTAGAGTCATCCGTCAACGTGTCGTCAAAGTCGAATACAACCGCAATTACGTTTTGTGGCATGCTCATCAAACACCCCCCTTGAGTTGTCTACCAAGCCCCCGCCCGAAATCGCAGGTCTCCGACGGTCGTGCCCTTGAGAACTCCCCGCAGTCTCTCCAACACTTTGCGCTTGTGGAACTGCGAGAGTTCCTGCATCGGGACGGCTCCGTTCACCTCCACTTCCAGAGTCGTTCGCTTGAAGCCGATCACGCGCGTGCGCTCGGCATACTCGGGGCCAACCGCCTCGGCCCAGGCTCGTTCGAGTTGCAGGCGCTCTTGCTGACGACCCCAGCCACGGGCCGTGAAGAGACGGCTCAGGATCTCGGACAGGCGCTCCGGGCCACGCGGCTCCATGTCAGTGCGCCCCGTTGGGCAACTTGCCCGTCGACCTCAACAGGTTCCGCATCCGTTCGAGCTCGAGCTCGAGCGTGTCGGTCCGTGCGATTGCCGCCATTCCACGCGCGATTTGCTCCGCCATTCGAATCTGTTCAGCTTTGACTCGCTCTTCGCGAGTCGGGATTCGCGCGCCGTTGTCGATTCGCACGAGTCGCAACATCTCCCCCTCGGGAACGAGGCACAAGCCCAGTTGCCGCGAGATCAAGGCACCGTATTTGTCCGGCCGAATGCGCAAGAATCGGTCGCCGCGCCGACGGAAGCCGACTAGACGCTCCGGCTTTAAGTAGTCGCCCGTCGTGTCGAAGACGAAGTACTCCTGTACGCCGTTCGCTTCGTAGTCGTCTTTGACCGGGCCAAGATTTCGCCGCCACGTTCCCTTCGATGCGACTTCAAAGCAAACGGCCGGAACGACGCCCCCTTCGTTCCACGACCGAAATGAACGCCGTCGTTTCTTCGGCACGCCAAACGCCACGAATGCGTCCGGGGCACGCTTAGCCTTGTTGTTGCCTTCCTCCCAGTACCAGTTCACGTTTCCGGTCACGTAGGCGTCCGGCCGCGCCGCAAAGTAATCGTCCAGCGCATCCAGGAGCAACCGGATCGTGTAAATGTGAAAATCGGTCTCGGCCATAGGCTTGCCGTCCGAACAGGGGTAGTAGACTCCGTTCTCGTCGTCCGGGTCCGCCTCCATCAATCGCGTTGGCATCGGCCACCTCCAATATCAAACCAGCGGCACCACGAGGTACAAGTAATCCTCCCCCGATCTTAGCACGGCGGGCTTCTGGCTATCGACGAGGTCGAGTTGCAACACTTCACTCCCGTCGATGACTCGCAGCATGTCGTCGTGCGAGAGTTCGAGGCGGCGGAGCATGTCGGCGGGGTCGGTCTCGCCGGCGGCGTGCTGGTAGGCGGCGAGCCGTGAAGCGCGGGA
>JANLUE010000115.1:0-2840 GCA_031363325.1 Gemmataceae bacterium | reverse complement strand
AGCGGATCGCGCTTTCGACCATCGCGGGCGGGCACGGAAATCCATACTGCTCGACCAGTTCGCGCTCCAGGCTGCCCGCGTTGACGCCGACCCGCATCGGCAGGCCGCGCTCCTTCGCTTTGCGAACGATTTGTCGAAATCGATCGTAACCGCCGATGTTGCCGGGGTTGATGCGAATCTTGTCGACCGGATGGTCGAGCGCCATCAGGGCCATCTTGTAGTCGAAGTGAATATCGCAAATAAGTGGGATGCCAATTCGCTTGCGAATATCCGTCAGAATTCGAGCGTCTTCGGGTTTCGGGACGGTGACGCGAACCAACTCGCAGCCGGCCTCTTCCAACTTCTTGATCTGCGCGACGGTCGCTTCGACATCGAACGTATCGGTCGTGGTCATCGATTGGACCCAGACCGGATTGTTCCCGCCCACAACCTTATCGCCAACCTTCACTTCGCGCGTCTTGTGGCGCGGCTTGGCCGGGTGCGGCGAGATGTGGCGAAGGGCGGTCAGGTCGCGCGGTTGGGTCATGGTTCGTCCAGGGCGTGGGCATGGCGATTCGACTATGCCGTTATCATATGTCGAAGGAACCGCGACCGGTGAGGAGGCTTAACGGAAGCGGATCACAGCAATGTCTCGGCCACGCCGAGACCGAGCGTGGCGATCAACACCAGTGCGCCAATCGACACGGCGATAATGCGCGAGAAGCCGTTGGCGGGATGACACGGACTCTTTGTGGGCATCGGCTGGCGCTCCGTGCGGCAGCGGATCGACGGTAACGGGGCGACGAACGAATTCCATGTGGCGCGCCTGGGTCGCGCGAATCCCTCGGGCGGCGAGGCGGCCCGCCCATGGATTCAAACTCCGTGTTTTGTTGGAAACCTGGCGCGGCCCGAGGAGGAAGCCGCTCCAAGAATAGAATTGCGTTGAAGTCAACCTTCGGAGACGCCAATGGACGCGACACGTCGACCGGGCTTCGAATTGTTGTTGGACAAGGCCGAGCGCGCCCGCCGCATGTCCTTCGAGTCGAAGTTTCTCGCGGGGCCGCAACTCTTCGACATGGCCTGTCGACTCATGCGCGACGGCATCCGCATGCAGTTCCCCGAAGCCGATGACGCGGAAGTTGAGCGGCACTTCCAGGAACGCATGGAGATCTATCGACGACTTGAGGCCAGAAAATCATGAGCGATCAAGCCGTTCGCGAGGTGATCGAAGCGCTGAATGAGCTGGGCTTAAAGTCCCTCGCCTCACGTTTTGGATCCGGATTTCGACTCGACCCACAGGGCGAACTTGAAACGATCACATTCAGCACAAAATACGTCATTCAAGTCGTGGGTACTGACTTCATTATCGAGTTGTTCGCGCTCAGCGATGACCTGTTTCATCAAGAGAGGTTTCGACGTCGAGTCTCGGGTTCCCTGTTTGGCACGACCGCTTGGATCGCGACGGCTGAGGACGTCGTGATCCAGAAATTGCGCTGGTATCAACTGGCCCATCGACGCAAGGACTGGGACGACGTCGAAGGCGTGATGCTCGTTCAACGCGACCGCCTGGACTGGGCGTACATCCAAAACTGGTGCGACCAGCATGGCTCCCGCGAACACCTCGACGCCCTCCGAGCGTCGGCCGGGGTGTGAGACGGCCGACTCGAAAAATGGAATCCCCAGTGTTTTTTTGGGCCGTTGGCACCATAGACTATCGCTCGGTTTCGCCGCGACTCGCAACTCAAATCCGACGGGTGACCCCATGCCCCGCTTCGATGACGAAGACGATCGGCCACGCAAGCGACGATCGCGCGACGACGATGAAGCCCGGCCGCGCCGACGTTCGCGCGACGAAGACGATTACGACGATGCGCCGCGGAAGCGGCGCAAGAAGAAGCCGCCCCAGTCCCAGGTGAGCATCCCGGGCGTGATCTCGATGGTCACGGGCGGCTTCGCACTTGGGATGAGTTTCACGTGCTTCGGCGGGCTGGCCGCGATCCCGGCCGTACTCGGTCTGGGTCTCGGCATCGTTGGCTGGGTGATGGCCCAGCAATCGAAGGGTCGACAGTCGGTTACTGGTGCCGATCGGCGGTTCCGCGATCAATGTGATCGCGCTCGTCGTCGCGGCAATCGCGATTTTCACGTTCAGTCGCGGGGTCAAGAAATTCGAGAAGGAGTTCCAGGCCGAGATCGCCAAGGCCGAGCGGGAACAGGCGGAAATTCGGGCGGAATTAGGGAAGGCGCCGGCAGAGGTCCGGGGTGGCACCAACGCTCAGTCCGTGACGGCGATTCAGTTTTACCGTGATTGGGAAGCTTCCGACGAACAGTTCGATCGAGCGTACAAGAACAGAATCATCGAACTGACGGGCACGTTCGTCGAGATCGATTTCTCGGGCGAGTCGTACGCGGTTATCCTCCGAGGCCCCAACCTGGACGACTCGGTCGACTGTCTGTTCGCGAAGGATCCGGCGGTTCGAGCGCAACTGGCCCAGTTGACTCCCGGCAGCCAGGTCCGAATCCGGGGCAAGTGCTTGGGCAACGGCCCGACCCTCGAGGCGTGCATCCTGCTCCCCTGAAGACATCCTGCCAAACCGACAAACCAGGTCCGTTCGACATGCAGGGTCGCGCGAACACCTCGGTCGATTGGTCGACCTTCGGAGGCGTCGATGGACGCGAAACAGCGACCGGGCTTCGAATTGTTGTTGGACAAGGCCGAGCGCGCCCGCCGCATGTCCTTCGAATCGAAATTGCTCGCGGGCCCACAACTCTTCGACATGGCCTGTCGACTCATGCGCGACGGCATCCGCATGCAGTTCCCCGAAGCCGATGACGCGGAAGTTGAGCGGCACTTCCAGGAACGC
>JANLUE010000010.1:0-11469 GCA_031363325.1 Gemmataceae bacterium | reverse complement strand
GTTAGCCCCTCGGGTGAACCCCGAGCGACAAACAGATTGTCGGAACTGGCCTGAACAAGCAGTTTGCCAATCGGGGTTCACCCGAGGGGCTCACGCCCCACGGCTCGCCTGGTCAACGACGTGGGGCAAGCCAATGACATTATCAACCTGAATCTCGATAACGCCCCCGGGCTCGCCATTGCCCCCAAGGTCAGCCCGCGGTGATGTGCCTCTTTTCTTCAGGCACCTACGCGCAATTCAACCGAATCGGCGGCACCGAGGTTGGCATAGATCTGCCGGGTCGCGTCCGACTTGTTCAACGTGTAGAAATGGATGCCGCGGACGTTGTTGTGCAGTAGGTCGCGGCACTGTTCGGTCGCCCAGTGAATGCCAACCTGGGCGACGGCCGAATCGGACTGGCACCGTGCGACACTCTTCAGTAACGGGGCTGGGATGCGGGCGCCGAGAGCGAGCTCGGCCATTCGAGTCAGCCCACCTTTCGACCCGATCGGCATGATCCCGGCCACGATCGGTACCTTGATGCCGGCCAGGTCGCAGCGTTCGCGGAAGTCGTAGAAGTCGCGGTTCTCGAAGAACAGTTGCGTGCAGATGTAGTCGGCCCCGGCATCGACCTTGCGCTTCAGGTAGTCCATTTCCTTCAACCGATTCGGAGTCGTCGGGTGACCTTCCGGAAAGCCGGCCACGCCGATCCCGAAACCGCGCGGGTCCGGCACATTCATTCGACTTCGGACGAACGCGACGAGGTCCGAAGCGTATTGAAACGCGTCCTTCGACCGATCGTGGTCGGCCCGGTCCTTCGGCAAGTCGCCTCCGAGGGCCAAGATGTTCTGCACGCCGCCCGTGGCGTAGCGATCGAGGATCGACTCGAGTTCGGCCCGGCCGTGGCATACGCAAGTGAGATGCGAGACGGCCGTCAGGTCGGTCTCGCGCATGATCCGAACAACCAGGTCGTGCGTCCGCTCGCGCGTCGACCCGCCGGCCCCATAGGTGACTGAGACGAACGACGGCTTCAGGGCCTGGAGGCTCGCGATGTTCTGGAACAATTCGGCCGACGCCTCGTCGGTCTTCGGTGGGAAGAACTCGAAGCTGAACGTCGTGGCGTGACCGCGAAAGATATCTTGTATGTGCATGAGTACCCTCACCCATCAGGGTATGGGCGACTCGCTCGCGTGGATGAGTTCAGTCGTACGAATAGCCGGCGAAGTACAGCTCCGTCGGCTGGTCGTTCTCGTAGACGGTGAAGTACACGCACTGGCCGCGTTCGATGTCCTCGAAGTAGTCCTGCATGTCGGCCATCGCCCGGGTCGGGCGCGTCGTGCCGAAGTACTGTTGGAGCGCCGCGTCGTCGAGCCGACATGCGACGCTGAAGTCCGGCTCGTCGCCAACCGAGTTGATGTCGAGGATCGAACGCGTCCCGTCCGCATCGGCGTCCGCGAAGGCATCGTCGATCGACGAATGTTGAGCGCCCGGCGCCGGCGAATTCGGCCCCACGGGAAACTCCGGGAAATCGATAACCGGGTTGTACCGCCCGGCCCGGAACTCGCGCTCGCGCAACGCGTCGAGCGCGACCTGGGGATTTGGGTTGTGTTTGACGGCGTACCAGTACGGACTCGCGCCCATGGGAACTCCTCAGTGAATTATGCCGAGCAACCGTAGTGCGCGAACCGTTCAATTCACAATGGCCAGAACGAACCCGTCATACCCCTTCGCGCCGACGGTCTGAATGGCGGTTGCCGATACGCGGGGGTCGTTCGCCAACTGGTCGTACATGCGGCGCACACCGCGAACCGCTTCGTCGGCGTTGTTCGGCTCGATGATCGCCCCGTTTCGGACCGCGTTATCGACGACGATCGCGCTACCCGGCCGAGAAAGCTTTAACGCCCACGCGAAGTATTCGGGGTTACTCGGCTTGTCGGCGTCGATGAAGGAGAAGTCGAACGGGCCCTGCAGCGTCGGTAAGGTGTCGAGCGCCCGGCCGAGCCGGAGATCGACGCGATCGCTCAGGCCCGCCCGGGCGATGTTCTTCGCGGCGACTCCCGCGTGCATCGCGTCCGCTTCGAGCGTGATCAACTGCCCATCGGCCGGCAACGCCCGGGTCAGCCAAATCGTGCTGTATCCACCGAGCGTGCCGATCTCGAGGATGCGCCTGGCCCCGAACATGCGTGCCCACAGGTGCAAGAGCTTGCCGAGGTTCGGCGTGACGTTGATGGCCGGCAACCCGGCAGCCGTGCTGTCGGCCAGGGCCGTGTCCAACGCGGCATCGGGTGGAATCAACCGATCGGCGATGTACCGGTCGACGTCAGTCCAGAGGGCCTCGCTCATGCGTAGGTCCCCACGAGTGGTTCGATCACGCGATCAACATCGCCTTCCGTCCGCACTTCGGGCACGTCCGTGAACAGTTCCCACGTCTCGTCCAGCTCGGCACTCTGGCCGGGGATCAACGTGCACAAGGGCGCGACGGTCTCCATCTCGAGCATGTCCTCGTTCGAGAAGGTCTGGTAGACGGTGCCTTGATCGGGGTACGTGGCCCAGTCGTGCCGGGTGAATCGCTTCACGAACAGGTTGCCCTGATTCAGATACGCGACCCACGGCACGTGATGGGCAAGGCCGATCTTGGTCGGGCCTTTCTTCGCGTTCTGGCGAAGGAAAATGTAGCGCGAGCCGAACGTCCAGCGGTCGTCCTTGAAGTCAAAGTACGGCCATACGACGAACGTCAGGTTCGGCCCAAAGTCGCCGGGGTGCTTGGCCTTGAGCGGATGGCCGGGGTGGTTTCGCTTGAACGGCAGCGGAATGATCTCCATCCCGCCGGGGGCCATGACCGTTGGACCCCAGGGCGCGAGCGTCGTCGGTTGCTGGCCAACGTTCGTGACGCGCAGTTTGACGGCGACCTTCGAACCATTCTCGGCGAGCCGAATTTCCATGACCTTCTGGATGCCGTACGGCTCCTCGACCGGCGGCGTGAAGCGCGCGCTGAAATGGTTGAGCGGCTCGCCCGCGACGGGTCGATTGTCCGCGAAGTACGTCCGCGTACAGTCTTCCGGCGCGAGCCAGAAGCGGTGGCCGCCGCGAATCTGCCACTCGGCCTCGTTCGTGCCGCCCATCATTTCGTCGTAGTTTTTCATCACGTTGAACCCGCCGGGCTTGCGGTACGCGATGACCCGTGGCCCCACGTCGAGCGTGACGATCAACTCGGCCGCCGCGTTGGAGATCCGGAAGTTGTTCTTCCAGCCACGATATTCGACCCGCTCGATCATGAGGAACTCCGATTGTTTCAAATTCCCCCATCCGAATCGGCGGGGGAGGATTCTTCAAATCAATACCGCACCATCTCACTCGATTTCTCGATGCCCATTCCCTCGACGACGCGCTTGGCACCGTCCATCAGGAACCGCAGCTCGCTGTTGATCGCGATGAACTGCCAACCGTCGGCGATGCGCATCTTGGCTTCTTCGACGCTGAACGTGTGGATGCCGGCCGCGACCTTGTTGCGTTTGCAGGCCGCCAAAATCTTCGCCAGCGTTTCCTTGAACAACTCCGGCCCCGGTGGTTTGCCGTCGGGAGTGCGCATGCTGGCGGCCAGGTCGTTCGGGCCCACGAACACGGCGTCGATTCCCGGCACCGAAAAGACTTCGTCGAAGTCGCGGACGGCCTGGATGTGTTCGCACTGGAGGACGATCAGGATCTCGTCGTTCGCTCGGGCGAAGTACGTCACCGCGTCGGTATCGAAGTTCAGCGCGTGCGAACTCCCGCCGACGCTGCGGTTGCCGGCCGGCGGATAGAGACAGGCCGCGACCGCTTCCTGCGCTTCGGCCCGCGTGTTGACCATCGGCACGACGACCCCGTGGGCACCGTTGTCGAGCACGCGCTTGATGTGATCGTGTTTACCGGCCGGCACGCGGGCGAGCGGCACGCACTTCGCGTCGGCGATCGCGCCGAACAAGTTGGCGGACACTTCCATGTCCATTTGGTTGTGTTCGATGTCGACCGTCAAGTACTCGAAGCCGGTGCGGGCCAGGAAGCGCGTGGCCGTCATGCTGCCGAGCCCGAGCCAGGTACCGACGACCGGCTTGCCCTCTTTGAGTCGCCGCTTGATGGGGTTCGCACGCATGATCGACCGCCCTCGTGGGATTGTGCAGGCGATTGTACCGCCCGCCCGATCCACGGCGACCAAACCTTTGCCCGAACGGGAGCGTAGATACAACGAACAGACCGCTAGAATCAAAGTCAACCCTTCCTGGAGAATCTGATGAAGCGCCTGGTCGGAATGTCTCTGTTCGGCGTCCTCGCGATCGCGGTCGCCTCTCCCGCCCAGGATGCGGCCGTCACGAACCCGTATTACCCGCTCAAGGCCGGCTCGATCTGGACGTACGACGTCCAGGGCGGGCCGATCCAGGTCCGTGTGACCGGGACCGAGAAGGTCAAGGAAATCAACGGCTTCAAGCTCGAAACGACGGCCGGCTCCAAGGTTTCCGCCACCGAGACGGTCGGCGTGACCAAGGACGGCGTGGTTCGCTTGAACGTGAACGGCCTGACCCCGGAAGCTCCGATCATGTTCCTCCCGGCCGACCCGGAGAAGCAGACGGAGTGGAACATCGACACCAAGGTGGCCGGCCAGGACGTGAAGGGCACGTTCAAGTTGAACAAGGAAAAGGTGGTTGTCAACGGTACGAACTACGACACACTGCACGTGAAGGGGGCCGACATCAAGATCGGCTCGACGACCACGACCGTTGAATATTGGTTCGCCAAGGACGTGGGCATCGTGAAGTTGAAGTTCAGCCTCGGCAGCCAGGACGCGACGCTCGAACTGAAGGAATACAAGCCGGGCGGGAAGTAACGGATTGTGGCGAGTGGAGCGGCGTCAACCGGCGGATGCCGCTCCTACGGATTGAGCATTTACCCCCTTGCGTTCCGCCCGTCGGCACGGCATCATATCCTTACACCAGTTGGCCCACCTGGCCCGCCGTCCGTACCGGGACTTGCCATGCTCCGCGTTCTTGGGTCCGAGAAGCGACTCTGCAATGGATTGACGCGCCGCGATGCGCTTTGGGCCGGCGGGTTGTTTGGCCTCTCGATGGCCGACATGCTGCGCGCCGGCGAGGCCAAGCCCAAGGCCGATGCCACGTTCGGCAAAGCCAAAAACTGCATTCTCCTCTTCCTGTACGGTTCACCGAGCCAGCTCGAACTGGCCGACATGAAGCCGAACGCCCCGGTCGAGATTCGCGGCGAGCTCAAGCCGATTCGATCCACTCTGCCGGGTTGCGATGTCGTCGAGCTGATGCCGTACTCGTCGCGGGTGATGGACAAGGTCACGGTTCTTCGCTCGGCCACGCACAAGCACCCGGTCCACGGGGTCGCGTTCGCCACCACGGGGATCCCGGAAATTGAAACCGCGATGGAGCTGGCGCCGCACGATAGCCGGCACTGGCCGTTCATCGGATCGGTTGTTTCTTACCTGGAAAAACAGAAGGGTAAGAAGAAGGCGATCCCGGACAACATCGCCCTGCCGTGGCCATTCAGCAGTCGGCGAACGGGCGAGGTGCATCGGGCCGGCCCGTACGCGGCCTACCTCGGCGGTGCCTATCACCCGCACTTCACCGAGTTCGTCGGCGAGGCGACCAAGAGCATCACCAAGACGTTGGCCGGCAAGTACGAGACGTTCAAGGAACCGTACGTCGGCATTCGGCCGGATGCCCGGTTCACGCTCGGCGAACAGGTCGGCTCGGCCGACCTCACGATCGATCGTCTCAACATGCGGCGTTCGCTCGTCGACCAATTCGACGCGGCTCGGCGCGATCGCGAGGCGACGACCTTCGGCTCGCAACGCGACATGGCCTATTCGCTGATCGGTTCCGGCAAGGTGCGCGACGCGCTCGATGTGGCCCGCGAGTCGATCAACACGCGCGAGAGCTACGGCATGACGGTGTTCGGCCAGGGTTGCCTCGCGGCCCGGCGACTCGTCGAAGCGGGCTCGAAGTTCGTCACGGTGTTCTGGGACGAGTTCGGCCTCGCCGGCAGCGGCTGGGACACGCACTGGGAACACTACCCCCGGATGAAGAACGAACTGATGCCCGGCTTCGATCGGGGCTTCTCCGGGTTGATCAGCGACCTCGATCAACGCGGCATGTTGGACGACACGCTCGTGGTCGTACTCAGTGAACATGGCCGAACGCCGCAGATCAACAACGCCAATGGGGGCGGTCGAGATCACTGGAGTCAGGCTTACTCGGTCCTGTTCTCCGGCGGCGGGACCGCGCGGGGTCGAGTCGTTGGCAAGACGGACAAGATCGGCGGCACCGTGACCGATCGCCCGGTCTCGCCAAAGGACATCCTGGCGACGATGTACCATCTCCTCGGCTACGACCTGGAAACGACGCTCATCGATCGAACCAATCGGCCGCACCCCATTCTCTCGGACGCGTCGGTCGTGCGCGAGCTATTGGCCTAATCGCCTTGCCTCGCCGATCACGAAGCGTTGGTGGCTCGGTCCGCCAGTTTGCGAACCAACTCGACGAGTGTCGCCACGCGATACGGCTTGCTCACGTATTCGTCGGCCCCGGCCGCCAGGCAACGTTCGCGGTCGCCGGGCATCGCCAGGGCGGTCACCGCGAGAATGCCCACGCCGGTCAGGTCCGGTCGGGCGCGCAGTCGGCGAATCAACTCCAGTCCATCCATGCCCGGCATCTGAATGTCCGAGACGATCAGGTCGGGTCGATTGGCATCAATGGCGGCGAGGGCTTCGGCCCCGCTCCGGACGGACGACACGCGGAAGCCTTGAGCGGATAACGCGTCGGAGAGAAGTGAGATCGCCGCCTCGTTGTCCTCGGCGATCAAGACGATTGGCCCCGTTGAACCTTGGCCGTTCGTCGAAGCCGAGGATGCGGTCGGGCAATGCGTCTCGACAACCTGAACCAGGTCTGGCAGCCGAAAAGGTTTCTCCAGGTAGTCGTCCGCCCCGGCCGCGAAACACTCGGCCCGATCGGCGGCTCCCGCCTGGCCGGTCATCGCGACGACGGGCACGCGCGGTCGATCGACCCGGTCTCGGACGCGCCGAATCAGTTCCAGGCCATCCATGCCGGGCAGTTGAATGTCCGTCAGCAACAGGTCGGGCCAGCGTTCGTCGACCCGCCCGAGCGCCGTCTTCGCGTCCGGTGCGACGGCGACTTCGTATCCCTGTCGGCTCAGCACGGTCGAGATCAAACTCGCGATCGCATCCGTATCTTCGACGACCAGGACCAGGGGAGTCGGGCGAGTCGACTTGGGCGCGGGGCGCGGCACCGGCGTCGAAGGCAGCGGCTCGATGTCGGCGGACCACGGAAGCGTGACCGTGAAGCGACTGCCCCCTCCGGGCTCGCTTTCGACGGCGACCCCGCCCCCGTGCAATCGGACCATGCGCTCGACCAGGACGAGCCCGAGCCCCGTTCCCTCATGCCGTCGCGCCAGGCTTCCTTCGGCCTGGACAAACGGCTGAAAGAGCCGGGGCAGTTCGTCCGGGGCGATGCCGATGCCCGAGTCCCACACGGTGAATCGAATCACCTGAGCGTCCGTATCGACGGCCACATCCAGGCCAATTTGCCCGCCAGACGGCGTGAACTTCACGGCGTTCGACAGGAGATTGACCAGCACTTGCTTGAGCCGTCGGTCGTCGGCGCGGAGCATGACCGCTTGTGGGTCCGGCCGAAATTCGACCGTTTGACGCTTGGCCGCCGCGGGCCCGCGCACCATCTGCAACGCCGCCCGGCAAACGGACTCGACCCGCACCGGGCCGATCAAAACCTCCAATTTGCCGGCCCCGATTTTCGCCAGATCGAGCACGTCGTTAATGAGCGCCAGCAAATGTCGGCCACTCTCGTCGACGACGCGCAGGCTGGCTGTCTGTTTGGCGGCGAGCGGCCCGTGCAAGCCATCGAGAAGAACCTCGGTGAGCCCGAGAATGCTCGTCAACGGGGTCCGGAGTTCGTGGCTCATGTTGGCCAGGAACTCGTCCTTCAGGCGATTGGCGCGGGCGAGTTCGGCGTTCGCGCGGCTCAATTCCTCCGTGCGTTCCTCGACTCGGCGGGCCAGAGACGCCCGCTCGTCGCGAAGGGCCTGCTCGGCCTGGATCCGCTCGGACACGTCCATCACGGTGCCATAGCAGCGGGTGGGCGCTCCGGTCGGCCCGAGCGAAACTTCGCCCGTCGCCCACAGCGTTCGGACGCCGCCATCGGGCCGGACGATGCGATATTCGAAGGAATCGAAACGGCCCGTCGCCAGGATTCGTTCGATGCGCTGGCGAACCGGCTCCCGATCGTCCGGATGGAAGAAGGCGGCCACGGTCTCGAAGCGTCCATCGAACGCGGCGGGCTCGATGCCGTGCAGGCGACACGTTTCGTCGGACCAAATGACCCCATTCGTCGCCAGGTTCCAGTCCCAACTGCCGACTCGGCCGGTCCGCTGGGACAGGCGCAGAAAACTCTCACTTTCGCGCAGGGCTTGTTCGGCTCGAAAGCGCTTGTCGGATTCGACCGTCATCCCAATCAGGTCGGCGAGTGAAGCGGCGAACGCTTGATCCTCTTCGGACCAGGCGCGCGCCGCGCCGACGTGTTCGTGGCAGACAATCCCGACCAGGCCGTCTTCCGTCCGGATGGGGGCGTCGAGCATCGATGTGATGCCCAATGGAATGAGATAAGACGCGGTGAATTCACTCGTTCGGGGATCGCGTCGGGCGTCGTCGGCCGCGATCAGCCGGTTTTCCGCGAGGACCTGGAAATAGACGGGGTAGTCGGCGGCCGACAGCACGATCCCACTGGAATGTCGGCCGTTCGAAACTTCGAACAACGATTCGCAAACGATCCGCGCGTGATCGGGAGAGTACAGCCAGATGCCAACGCGCTCGACCTCGAGGGCTTCCGCCGACGTTCGAGTAATTTGTTCGAGGCTGGGGCTCAACTGACCGGGGGCATGAAGACGCGCCGTCCAGAGCGAGACGAGGGCCTGGGCGTAACGATCGCGACGCAGTCGCGCTTCGACAGCCACCGAGATGTCGCGCGCGATCCCACTCAGCCGATAGACCGCGCCGGACACATCGTGGATTCGCGTACCGTGGTCGTGAATCCAACGGACTTGGCCATCGTGGCGAACGATTCGATATTGGCAGTCGTAGTCCGGTCGCTCGCCGCGTAGCCAGGCATCGAACATTTCGTGGACCGCCGGCGCGTCGGCCGGGTGAAGCGACCGCGTCCAGATGCGGGCGTCGCGGTACAGTTCCTCGGGCGAATAGCCCCAGATCGCTTCGAACGCGGGGCTGACGTAGAGGACATCTTCCGGGGCGACGGCCGTCAACCAGAAGACTTGATCGCTCGCTTCGGCCAGTTGCCGGAGCCGGAGTTCGCTCTCGCGGAGGGCGGCTTCGTCGCGCTTGCGATCGGTCACGTCACGCGTGACGGCCAGGCACTGCACGGTGCCATCAGTGCCCCGGAGCGGTACGGCCGTGGATTCGAGCCAGTGGCGTCGGCCAATGAGATCGACAATTTCGAATTGAAGCCGCCCGCCCGTGCCGCCGCACACCCGGTCATGAAAGGCCCGAAAAACATCGAGGAACTCCGGCACGATGACATTGAAGACCGACCGACCAATGACCTCGGCCGCCGAGGTTGCGCCGAGCATCGCCACGCCGGCGGCGTTCATTTCGCGGACCGTTCCGTCCGGCGCCACGACCTTCACGCACTCCGGCTCCGTTTCGATGATGGTGCGCAGGCGTTCTTCCGCTTCGCGAAGCGATTCGTCCGCCCGCATCCGTTCGGTGATGTCGCGAACCACAATCTGAACGGCCGGCTTGCCATTGTGCTGGCACGGCCCGCCGCGCGTCTCCACGTCGAGGCGACGACCATCCGGCCGATTCGCTCGATAGTGACGTGGCGGCACGACGACGCCCTGGGTCAACACGGTTTCGATCCGGGCCGCGAAAATCGCCCGATCCTCCGGGCGGATGAAGTCCATGAGCGGTCGGCCAAGCGACTCCACACCAATGGGCACGCCGGCCAATTCCATGGCCATTCGGTTCGCGTACACCACGCGGCCATCCTGAACGATCAGGATCGCGTCGGGCGACATCTCGACCAGCGACCGGTAGCGTTCCTCGCTCGTCTGCAGGTCCGCCTCGGCCCGCAACCGCTCGCTCACGTCGCGGGCCACGATCTGCACGGCGGGCCGACCGGCGAACTCCGTGACGGCGGCACGCGACTCGACCGTCACCCAGTCGCCCACCCGGTTCCGTAGCCGAAATGGTCGAATCGGCGCGGTCTCCCCCGTTTCGACAACGCTTTTCAAGCGCGAACTGCTCGCGATCGCGTCGTCCGGGTGCAACAAATCGATCAACGGTCGACCGATCAGTTCGACCGACGTTTCGACGCCGAAGGCCTGGCAGAGGGCTGGGTTCACATAGGCGAATCGACCGTCCTGAACGACCGCGATTGGGTCCGGGCTGAGTTCGACGAGGCTGCGATAGCGTTGTTCGCTGACCCGAACGGCGGCGGCCGCCGCTTGTTGCTGACCGACCACGGCCGCCAGGAGCCAGACCGATGCCCCAATCACGATGAACATGCACGCGACGAGCCCAAGCCGAGCATCGCCGGACGTTTCCGTGATGAGTCCGCGACCTTCGGCCGAGTTGGCCGTGAGTGACACGCCGGCGATCAGCACGGCGACCGCCGCGCCGGGCTTGCCGAATTGAAGGGTCGTCCAAATCAGGGCCGGCACGATCACCAACACGCCGATAAAGCCGCCGAAGAGGAGCAATCCCATCGGGACAATCAAGAACAGAGTCGTCGCCGCCACGTCGCGATGTGCGGCCCGGACTTCCGGCCAGTACAGGAACAACCCGACGAACGAGACCATCGCCGCGACCCGGCCGGCCCAAAGCACGGGACAGCCGGACCAACCGCCCGACTCCGGGTCGACGACGGCGCCGGCCATCGAAAGTGCGCCGGCCACGGTCGTCGCTCCCAGGAGAATCGCGACGACCTCGCGTGGACTGGACAAGCCGGGATGGGGGCCGAAGAAATGCCGAACGAGCGCGGCACCCAGGGCGGAGCCGATCGCGTCGCCGGCCCACGCGATGGCCGCCAGTCGGAAGGGGATGGCGTGTAGAACCAAGTCGGAGAACAGGTGGGCCGCGAGACCGGCGAGCAAATAGGCCGGCCAGTGCCGAATCGAATTCGCAACGAGAATCGAGAACAACAGGCCGACCGGCAGCCAATAGGAAACGACGGCGCGGCCGGGCAACAAGGCCCGCGCGAGTTCGGCCGCGGCGATCGACGCGAGCGTGAAGAGGACGGCCCGGACCAACACGATTCACCCAAGGTGCAACGGGGGAACGATGCGCCACGGGCGAGCGCCGATTGGGCTCGGCGGCGACATCCTACTGCGCCATCCGCCACGATGAAACACGAATCGAGATTGACGTGCCCCCCGGTTTCGAAAACATCCTGG
>JANLUE010000052.1:0-2428 GCA_031363325.1 Gemmataceae bacterium | reverse complement strand
CGTAAGTAAGCTGCCGGGTCCCTTGCCGATCAAGGACGATGCATCTTGGTTCAAAGGAACATGTCGCACTTGACTGTCGGGTTTGCGCCAGTCGGCACGGGACCCGGCAGCTTACGCAGCCGGTTCGCCATTTCGTGTTGGGCGACAGTCATTGACCCGCTACGCCGACTGAAGGGCGCTCTAATTGCTGAACCAGCGCCGGCGATGTTGCCACTTCTCGCGAGCCCGCACGACGACGCCCTTCCGCTGTTCGGCGACGGCGGGCGTGATCACCGCGGGCTTGGCCGACGGATCGTAGTACTTCAAGTTATTCGTGAACTTCGGGTCCGGCTGGAAGAAGAACTTCCGCTCGCCGTCGGACAAGGCGTGGAAGTACGCGGGCTGATTCAATGCGGCCCTGCTCCGCATGCTCGCGACGTGGATGCGTTCGTTGAGGAACGCCTGATAAACTTCGAGCGACTCGGGGAGCGTATAGAGCTTGAAGCGCGAGTGCTCGCGCCGCTCGATGTACCAGAGCAGCCGTTGCGTCTTGCCGGCGATCACCTTCTCGAACACTTGGGGGGCGTCGTTCCCCAACACGGACTTGAGCCTGGCGATCGCGGCGTCGATTTCCGATGGCTTGAAGAACCCCTTGCACAGGAACGCGGAATAGGCGTCTTTCTGGATCGGGACGGAAATACTCTGGCAGCCGAACAATTCGATGAACTGTTGAATCGCCTCGAAGTTTTGGCCGAGCCGGCACGCCCGGATGGCGAGGTGGCCGATGTTCTGGTCCTCGCGCAGGATGGCCGTGTAGTCCAGGATTTCTTCCAGGTCTTCGCGCGAGATGCCGAGAGATTGCGCCCGGAGCTTGTTGTCGTTGAGTTGTTCGCCCCAGAACGTGAGCAGTTGCAAGTTCTTGGGCGTTAGTTCGGCCTTCGACTTGTCGGTCAGGCGAATCAGGAGTTCGTCCGTGGTCGCGTGGCAGACGATCAGGAGATTGACCTTTTCCTTGGTGCCGCCGACTTTGTCGAAGAGGCCGCGGACGATTCGTAGAAGCGACATGTTGTCGCAATGATTGGCGTCGCCGGCCGTCAGCGAAAGCGATTGCCCGTTCCCCATCGGCTCCGAAATGATGCCCGGCTGGGTGTAGTACATCCAGCCTTCGGGCTGGGCGTTTCGATCGACGACAACGAGGTTCATGGCTCGGTCCGAAAAGTTGTTGGGGCGGAATGAAAGAAGAGCCCCTGATCACCTTCCGGCCCGAGCCGGCGCGGGTGTGACTGGGGAAAACGAATCTTCCCCCCAATTTCGTCCGAACAGTTAAACTGATTCCGGTCGGAACTCCGGAGTCGCCATGACGGTCCCCGCAATCGCCTGTCCGCCGGATTCGCAGTTGGCCGCGCTCGGCCAGGGAGAGCTCGACGCGTCGGCGGCCGAGGCGCTCCGGGCCCACTTGAGGTCGTGCCCGAATTGTGCGGCCCGACGTTCCGTCAGTTCCGCGTCCGATCCGCATCATAACTTGCCCGAGCCAACGACCGTTCCGGTCACGCAACTGCCGCCCGAACTGGCCGGCTTGCCCCAGTATTCGGACCTCCGGGAACTCGGCCGTGGCGGCATGGGTGTCGTTTACCTCGCGTTGAACAAACTGCTGAATCGCCGCGAAGTCCTGAAGGTCGTGAACCGCCAACACCTCTGCAAGCCCGGCGCGAAGGATCGATTCCTGCGTGAAGTACAGTCGGCCGCGCGACTTCAGCATCCCAACGTCGTGACGGCCTACGCGGCGATCGAGGTCGACGGTTCGATCGTGTTCGCCATGGAATACGTGCCTGGCAGCGACCTCGCCAAGGTCGCTCGAAACGGCCCCCTGTCGGTTCGACACGCCTGTCGATACGCGGTTCAGGCGTTGCACGGGTTGCAGCACGCGCACGAACGCGGCATGGTGCATCGGGACATCAAGCCCGCCAACTTGATCCTCACCCGCGATGGCAACAAGGCGGTCGTGAAGATTCTGGATTTCGGTTTGGCGAAGATCACGCGCGAACAGGCCCCGGACGCGGGCCTGACGCGCGAAGGCCAGATGATGGGCACGCCCGACTACCTCGCCCCGGAGCAGGCCCTCGACGCGGCATCGGCCGACATTCGGGCCGACATCTACTCGCTCGGCTGTTCGCTGTACTTCCTGCTCGCGGGTCGATTGCCGTTTCAAGGATCTTCGCTCGCCGACGTGTTGTTGAAGCATCAATCGGCCACGGCCGAGCCACTCGGTGAAGTGCGCACGGACGTACCACGCGAGTTGGCGGCGATCGTCGCGCGCATGATGGCGAAACGACCCGCCGATCGCTACGCCTCGCCCGGCGAAGCGGCGGCCGCCCTGCGGCCGTTCACCAGGGCGAACCCCGTCCCTCGGGCCGAGCCGGTCGAAGCCACCCCGATCTCGCCTTCGGCC
>JANLUE010000046.1:0-4136 GCA_031363325.1 Gemmataceae bacterium | reverse complement strand
CCAAGAAGACGTTGATGACCGACAACGTCGTCCATCGGACGTTGTCGTGGGGAAGCGAAATCCGCACGCGGAACCGCTGGTTTTTGGCCCCGAGATACGGGTCGGCCTGGGTCGGCGTCGTACTCGCCCCGCCGGTCACCGACTCGACGAATTGAAGTTGGATGTCCAGCCCCGTCAGGTCGGTGATCTTGTTGGCCTTCAGGTACGCCCGGATCGCTCCATCCACGTTCGGCGTGCCCGTGCTGTATTTGATCTGGGTGTAGGTCCCGGTCGTGTTGACGATGTTGGCCTGGGCGGCCAATCGAGCCGCGTCGCGGGCCGCGTTGTGGAGGATGATCTGCACCTGAATGATGCGGCCCAGTTCCCAGATGCCGATCATCAACAGCAACAACAGGGGAAGCACGAACACGGCTTCGACGGCCGCGACGCCGCGCCGGCGTGAGCCCGTGATTCGCGAAGAAATTCGCATCGGCCGCCTCGATTCGGGACGTGAACAACCCCGGGGCTCGGGATCATCCAGACCGTAGAACACGAACGAGCCGATTCCAAACGCGATCCGCGCTTCCGCGCATCTTCGCCACCACCGGAAACTCTTCGCCATCCGGCGCGAACGGCATAACCGCTACGACCGGAATCGTCGCCTTTGGGAAATTGGTCCGTGGGCCGCGCGCGAGCCGACCCCTATACTTACCTTGCCGGCGCGATCCACCGGCGAACCCCCTCGCGCGAGACGCCAAGACATGGATGACCTGCAGCACGAGTGTGGCGTGGCGGCCCTCTATCACTTGCCGGGGCCACGCGTCTCGCCACTCGTGCCCGATGGCGACATTCGCAACGTCTCCCGGCTCATGCCGCGGATGCTCATCGACTTGCAGAACCGCGGCCAACTCGCCGCTGGGCTAACGGCTTACGACGCCGACCGCGAAGTCATCCTCGAGACCTACAAGGAGATCGGAACCGTCATCGAGGCGTTCCGTCTAAGCCGCGACGACAAGGCCAAGAAGATCATGTCGGAGCACTCGGGCTCGGCGTGCATCGGCCACGTTCGCTACGCCACCTGTGGGGACAACTCGCGGTCGTACGCCCAGCCCTTCGAGCGCCGACACGGTTGCAAATGGAAGTGGTTCGCGTTCGGCTTCAATGGCCAGCTGGCGAACTTCCGCGAACTGCGCGAAGACTTATTGTCGCTGTCGGATTACCATCTGACGCGCGACAACGATACCGAAGTCATCATGCATTACATCGCCCACGAACATCGGGGCGATGAACGGCCGGACCTCGTCGAAGTCTTTCGACATCTGAGTCGCAAGTTCGATGGCGCATACAACATCGTCTATTTGAATGCGATGGGCGATATGGTCGTCCTCCGCGATCCGAAGGGCATTCGGCCGCTGTGCTTCGCCCAGGACGGCCCTCTGTTCGGGGCCGCCAGCGAAAGCGTGCCGCTCGCCAACCTGGGGTTCAAAGACATCCAGTTCCTCGAACCAGGTGAGATGATCCTGGTCCGCGATGGAGTCGTCCGCCGGGAACGATTCGCGCCTCGACAACGGTCGGCCCACTGTTTCTTCGAATGGATCTACTTCGCCAATGTGGCGAGTTCGCTCGACGATCGCAGCGTCTACCTGTCGCGGTCTCGGCTGGGCCGCGAACTCGCGATGCTCGAACTGCAGAAGCAACGCGTGCCGATCGACCAGGACACGATCGTCGTCCCGGTCCCCGATACGGCCAAAGCCGCCGCCGATGCCATGGCCCACGCGCTCGGCGTCCCGTCGGTCGAAGGGCTGATGCGCAATCGTGCCGTTGGACGGACGTTCATCGAAGGGGCGAACCGCATCGACCGCGTCCGCTTGAAGTACACCCCCTTGCGCGAAGTGCTTCAAGGTAAGCGTGTTCTCTTGGTTGAAGATTCAATCGTCCGCAGTACGACCCTCCAATCGTTGCTGAGCCACCTGCGCGAACGCGGTGGGGCGAAGGAGATTCACGTCCGGGTCGCATGCCCGCCGATCATCGCGCCGTGCTTCTACGGCATCGACATGTCGACCGTGAAGGAACTGTTCGCGCCGAAGTTCATGAAGACCCGGCGGGTGACGGACGAAGAACAGGAGCGCATGGCGAAGGAACTCCATGCCGATAGCCTGATGTACTTGCCGCTCGACGCGATCGCCCGGTCGATTGGTATCGAAGACGAACGCCTGTGCCGGGCCTGCATCACGGGCGAATACCCGACGCCAACCGGCGAACAACTCTATCAGTTGGCGCTAAAAAAAACGCCGACCCCGACGGGTGACGAATCGCGCGGCGGTGACGGCCGGACCTACGAGATTTGCTCGACGAATGGCGGGCTCAACGGCACGAACGGGCACTTGAAGATTCGCGAGGAGATCCTCGCCGCCGTCGAGCCAGTGCCGACCTGAGCCAATCATTCGCACGGTCATCGAGTTGACGAACGGCCGCTCGCCGTGATACAGTGGAATTGAAATGGTTCCTCTCCTTTCCCCGCGAACAACGGGGTTTCGGGAGCCTGAACATGCAATCGCATTTTTCGCGCGTCCGCTCGGTCCCCCTCTCCCAGTACAACCTCGTCCTCCATCGCGATTCCGGACAGAGCTTGCTGTTCGTCATCAAGACGGTCATGGAGTTGACGCGCTTTTGCCGGGAAGAAGCGGCCAACCGCATGTGGCAAGCGCATCACGTCGGCCAATCGGTCGTGCTCGCCGCCCACCTGGAGCGCGCGGAGTTGTACGCCGAGCAATTCGCCGAACGCGGCCTGGCCGTCACGGTCGAACCGGCGCTGTGACGGCGAACAGGTCCAGCATTTTCTTGGCTTCCGTCGAAGCGTCGTGCTTCGCACGAACCACGGCCGCGCCCGCCTGGCCCATGCGCGTCAACTCATCGACCGGGGCGCGCAGGACCTTCAGGATCGCGTCGGCCGTCGCTTCGATGTTGCCCGCCGGGACGAGCCAACCGTTCACGCCGTCCTGAACGAGTTCCGGCACGCCCGCGATGTAAGTCCCGAGTACTGGTCGGCCCATCGCAAGCGCTTCCATCATGGCGACGGGCAAGTTTTCCGCGAAGCTCGGCATGACGAGGGCGCGAGCGGTTCGCAAATATTGCCGGACTTCCGCATTGCTCCGCCAGCCGGCGAACTCGACGCGATCGCCGAGGCCGAGCGACTTCACTTCCGCTTCGAGGATCGGCCGAAGCGGGCCATCGCCGACGAACAACATCTGAAAATCGGCACCCGCCGCCTTCACGCGCGCGAGCGCCTGGATCAACAGCAAGTGCCCCTTCTGTTCGACGAGCCCGGCCACCAGGACCAGGGCGGTCGTTTCGGGAACGGGCTCCGGGTCGACTTTCAGGAACGCCTCGTCCACGCCGCATCGAACGACGTGCACGCGCGGCCAAAACTCGAGCGGCGTCCAGCGATAGGCCTGGCACCGGCCGAAGTCCGTGACCGCGACGACGAACTCGGCCCGCGTGTATTTGTCGCGCAGCGACAGCGCTTCGGGCCGGTCCCACTCCTCGGGCCCATGAACGGTGATGCTGTAGGTCGGCCCGCCGAGGATTCGGCAGAACAACGCGACGGCCGCCGGGTTCGTGGCGAAGTGGACGTGCAAGTGCGTGACGCCCGCTGCGGCCAGCCACTTGCGCAACAGACATGCTTCGGCCAAATAGACGAGGTGTCGCAACACCCCCCGATCGGACCGTCGGCCGAACCGAATCGTCCAGCCCAGCGCTCGCAGAAGTCGCAGCGGTCGAGTGAGCAAGATGCCGACGAGTGCGACCAACATGGCACGTTTGCCGGCCGCGAGCAGGGCGCGTGTCCGGGCGTACTCGGCCCGGTCGGCGGGATCGACGGCGTCGGCCCCGGAGTCGCGAACGGAAAACCGTTGCACGTCGAGGCCGTGCGCTTCGAGGGCCACGATCTCGCGGCGGATGAACGTGTGCCGGACGTGCGGATACTGATTCGTCAGATACGCGATCTTCATCCGCCCGCCTTGTACTCGATCAATCGACCAGTTCGTCCGAAGATTCGGTTTCGCCAGAAGGCGAGTTGGCCAAACATCTGGGGGACTTTACCGAGAACGCAGTAGCGGGCAAAGAGCCGGGCCGATCGCGCGTCGTCGCCGTCGATT
>JANLUE010000015.1:0-7211 GCA_031363325.1 Gemmataceae bacterium | reverse complement strand
GATCGACGGGCCAATCAACAACCTTCACGTGCGACGGCCGATTGGCGTTCCAGGCGTGCAGGCGGGCGGCCCAGATGTACACCTCCGACTCAGTCGGGTTGGACGCGATCACACTCTCGACATCGGCGATGATTTCCGCCGGAACCGATCGGAACGCCGACATCGCTTCAGCCAAGGCCAGGTTGCCGCGGATAATCAGGGCCGATCGATTGTTGGCGTCTTTCGCCCGGGTCCGGTTGATGGCCGACTTCGTGGCGCTGTCCTCGCGCTTCATCATGTGGCAATAGGCCTGGATCGCGGTCACGGCCGGGCCGTCGTAGCCGGCCCGAACGGCACGGGACAGCGCTTCGAGGGCATCGTCCGGCGAGCCGACCGTGGCATGGCACCAGCCGAGGGTGGCGAGCGTCGGGCCGTGGTTCGGCCGAAGCTGCGCGGCCTTCTCGGCGCTCGCCAGAGCTGAGACCCAGTCGGTCAGTGCGATCCGCGAGTGCGACAGTTTCAACAGTACTTCGGGATCGTTCGGATCCTCGCTGGCCCTCGTGGCGAGCGGTGCGACGGCCTTGGCGTGGTCGCCACGGTCGTGGGCGGCAAGGCCCACCGTCTTGTAGTCCGGGCCAACCAGTGTCGTCGCGCGCACTTTTTGCGACGCGTACCACGCCACCGAACTCATGGTCAAGATCGCACAGGCCGTCGCGAGCATTCGCCCTGGTCGACTCGAGACGAACTGGCGAGCCCGCTTGGCCATCGTGAAGCACGACCGCAGTTCGGCCGCGACTTCCGCCGCGGTCTGCGGGCGATCGGCGGGCACGAACGACAGGCACTTTTCGACGAGTCGGGCCAGGCGCGGAGGCACGTCCGGGTTGCGTTCGCGGACCGGGCGGATGCCCGCCTTCTGTCGGCTGAGCATCTCGTCGGCGACGGTGCGAACCGAACGACTCTTCGGGAATCGACCGAACGGATGGGCCCCGGTCAGCAGTTCATACAGCATCACGCCGAGCGAATAGACATCGCCCCGCACGTCCATCATGCCTTCCTGGTTTTCCGGGTTGCGGATCGCCTGGAGGTGCTCGGGGGGCATGTACGGCAAGGTGCCGCCGAGCCGGGACTTCGTGTGCTTCGCGTCCGACGCGAGGTTGAAGTCAAGCAGTTTCGGCTGGCCATCGAGGCCGAGCAGAATGTTCGAAGGCTTCAGGTCGTGATGGACGAAGCCACATTTGTGGACGGCGGCCAACGCTTCGGCGACGCGGGCCCCGAGCCAGACGATGCCATCGACAAAGCCGCCACGACGGAGGGCCGGGTCGGTGTGCAGGTCGGTCGGGATCGGGTCGGCCAAATGGTGGTTGCGACGCGCGGCCGTCAGGATCACATCGGCCCGGCGGGGGCGTTCGATTTTGGTCTTCGAAAGCGGGTAGGCCAGTTCCAGCAAGTCTTCGAAGGTCGCGCTACCGTGATACGGCATGACGATCAGGTACAGGCCACTGGTCACGTCGTGCGGAGCGGACAGGACCGAGACGACGTTGCCATGACCGACCTGGCCGAGCACTTTCGCTTCGTCGCACTTTTGCCGCGTGACTTTAACGACGACGTGGCGGGAGGTCGGCTCTTCGAGAGCCAGGAACACTCGGCCGAAGGCTCCCTTGCCCATCTGTCGAAGCAGATTGAAATCGCCAACCTTGGACCCCGCTTCGGGCCATCCGCCCGATTTCCTCGGGAAAATGCCGGAACCCGAGCCGTCGCTCCGCGGCATCCGGCTGTCGGGCGTGGACGAGCCAGTGTTCGCGTGGGGAGTGATCGGGATGTTGACCGTCTGATCGGACAGGCCTTCCGGGACGGCGGCCGTGATCGGGGCGGTCGCGCCTTCGTGGACCGATTGCTGGGACAGCATTCGGCCGAGCGACGCGTAGTACTGCGGGAATCGGGCGCAGAAGGTCTCGACATCGGGCCGTTCGCCGCGAAGCTCGCGGACGAGATACTCGGCGAACGCCAGGTCGAGGGCGACGGCCTTTTCGGCCGCCAACTCCGGGTGATCGGCGAAGACGCGGGTGGCATCCGGCGTGGCCCCCTGGAGCCAGGTCTGGATGATCTCGGCGGCTTGCCGCTCCATGGGCGTGCGATCGGACAGCATCGGTGCTCGGGGCGTTGGGCCCGGCTGGGGAATGCTCAACGCGGGGGAGCGTCGAGCCTGGTGCGGAACGGGAAGAAACGCTGCGTGTTTAAGCCGTAGATCACGAGCCGCGTTCGTGCAAACGAAACGGTTGGGATTTCGCGTTGAGAACGACCTTCGCGCGAGGCCACAATCGCTTTCGTAGCCGAACGCGAAATCGGTCGCGGATTCGAGCAAGTTGTTCAGCTGCAATTCTCGCGTCGACCGACATCGAACGAGTCAATCGCTATGTCGGCAATCGAATCCACGAACGATTCAGCCGCCGTGCGCCAATTGCATTCCGCAACCAGCCGGGTAACTGCGATTTGACCGTCGATTCGCGGCACCGGGCGCGGCAGTTCGTGTCACGTGGGATCGACGGGTCGGGCGATTGCGGTGGCCGTCCCGAGGGATGTTTGCCCGACGCGGTCGACGACTTCTCGGCGAAGGCGCGCGCCGATTCGCTGACCGGGGCCGCCGTGGCGGCGTTCCTCGACGCCGACACTTTCGAAACCCGCCGCGTGATGATGTTGCCAGGCCCATGTCCTTACGAGCGGACACGTCGTTCCCTTCTGCGCGTACAACACGCTCTACCGCGACGGGCACCCGCAGTTGCCGCCATTGGTCGACGTGGAGCAAGCGGCAACCGTGGGCTTGCCGGTCCTGTCAAATATCCCCACGGTAATGCGATGAGTTCAGCGCTCTCGACTCGCGCGACGCTTTTGCTGAGGATCCGCGATCCCAAGGACCCATTGGCTTGGGGCGAGTTCGTTTCGCTTTATGCGCCCCTGGTGCACGCCTACGGTCGACGGCGCGGCCTCCAGGACTCGGACGCCGCCGATGTGACCCAGGAAGTCCTTTCCCGCGTCACGCGCGCCGCAAGCACGTTCGACTACGACCCCTCTCGGGGTTCGTTTCGCGGTTGGCTGCTCACCGTCACGCGCCATGAAATCATCAAACAGGCGACTCGGCGCGAGCGCCACGAGATCGCACGCGGCGACAGCGACGCCCGGCAACTTCTCGAACAATTGCCGGATCAGGCCGACGACGATCGCTGGCAAAAAGACTACCGCTGGAACTTGTTCCAATGGGTCGCCGAGCGCGTTCGCCGCGAGTTTCGCGACGCGACGTGGCAAGCGTTCTGGCGAACGGCCGTCCTGGATGAAGAGGTGGAACACGTGGCTCGCGAACTGCAACTCTCGACCGGCGCGATCTACGTGGCTCGAAGCCGGGTGACGGCGCGAATTCGAACCGAAATCACCGCGATCGAGGGCGAGGGCGAGGAATGAGTTCATCCCTTTGCCCCGAGCGCCGATTGCTCGACGAATTGATCGCCGGGAACTTAGCCCCCGATCGCCTGAGCGAGCTCGAAGTCCATCTCGATGGCTGCCCGTCGTGTCGTCAGGTCGTCGACGCGGGATTCCGCCGCGACCCGGTGCGACCGGCGGGCACGGCCGTCGCCTGGGATCCGCCGTCCGTGGAATTGCGCCGAGCAATGGCGGAGTTGCAGGGCTTCGCACCGACGAGGGCCGCCGGCGATTTGCCGAACGGCCCCGTAACGGAACGGTTTGGCCGTCTTGGTGAGTACGAACTTCGGCGCGAGATTGGCCGAGGCGGCATGGGCCAGGTCTACGAAGCCTTCGACCCGGCGCTCGAACGAATCGTGGCGATCAAGGTAATCGCCGGATCGGGGCGCGACCCGGTGGCCCGCGAGCGATTCCTGCGCGAAGCGCGGGCGGCCGCCGCCCTCGAACACGATCACATCGTCCCGATCCACGCCGTGGGCCAGGCGGGCGACGATCCGTTCCTGGTCATGCAATTCGTCGCGGGGGAATCGCTCGCGGATCGACTCGGTCGCATCGGCCGCCTGCCCGTCGCGGAGGTCGCGCGCATTGGTGCCCACGTGGCGCGCGGCCTGGCGGCGGCGCACGCCAAGGGGTTCATTCACCGCGACATCAAGCCGGCGAACATCTTGCTCGAGTCGGCGACCGGCCGCGCCAAGGTTGTGGACTTCGGCCTGGCGAAGCTCGTCGGCGCTGGTTCGGTCACGGCGGTCGGTACGATCGTCGGAACGCCTGAGTTCATGTCGCCCGAACAGGCCGCCGGAGGAATCGGCACGACTGTCGACGCTCGTTCGGACTTGTTCAGCTTGGGCGTCGTCCTGTACGCCGCTTGCGCCGGCGCGTCGCCCTTTCGGGCCGATTGCGCGTTCCTGACGCTCGATCGAATTCGCCGCGAACAACCGAAGCCGTTGCGGGAAATCGATTCGACCATCCCCAATTGGTTCAGCGCGATCGTCGATCGACTGTTGGAGAAGGAAGCGGACGACCGGATCGGGTCGGCCGAGCAACTCGCGCGGTTACTCGAAAATGCCGATGGACCAACGCGAGTCGGGCTCGAATCGATTGAGCGACCCAAGCGACGCCGCAGTGGGCGCTGGCCCGCGGCCATCGCAATTGGATTGCTCGCGGCCGGACTTTTTGTGCTGGCGATCGTCCGGCCATTCGGCTTGACGAATGAATCAATCGTTCCGAAGTCACCCCCACCGGGGATTTCGATCGTCGGCCAGGACCGAACGTTCGCCGATCTGGCTGAAGCCGTCGCAGCGTCGACCGATCAGGACACGATCGATGTGAACGGTCCCGGCCCATTCCCGTCGTCGCCGATTCGAATCGTCGGCAAGCGCTTGACGATTCGTGCGGTCGCGCCCACGCTTCCCATCTTCGAACCCGACGCTCGACTCGGGAGGCCGAAGCAGCCATTGCTTTCGAGCGACTCCGACTTGCAACTGGAGGGCATCGAGATTCACTGGGATGTGGACGGCCCACTCGGATGGACCGAAGCGGAGCAGTTCGGCCGGGCGGCGATCGCTTCGACGGGAGGTCGGCTCGTCGCCCGCAACTGTCGAATCGTCGCGGGTCGTGCCGGCATCGCGATCGCTTCCCGCGGCGACCTCCGGGTCGAACATTCGGCTTTCGTCGTGGGCGATCTCGGGTTTTGCGCCCACTGGCGGCCAACCGGCGGGTCGTTTCACGCCGAGCACTGTCAATTCGAAGGCCGCGTCGCCGTCTCGGTTTCGACCGTGGCGGAGATGCTGGCCGCGCCGGCCGCCGTCATTCGACTCGATCGCAACACGATCGCGACCGAAAAAGCGATCAACTTGCAAATCGACCTCGGCCCACGTCAGCCGTTGCGAATCGAGTCGCGTGGCAACCTGTTCAACGCCCCGCAACTCGTCGTCCTGTTCGCGCTTCGGCCCATCGGCAAGCTGGATTCGCCGAAGCCCGATGATCGGGGTGTTTTCCTCCGCTCGTTCGTCGAATGGGTCGACGAGTCGAACCTGTACCGGCGTGGCTCGTCGTTCCTCGCGGCCAGCGCCGTGAAGCAGGCGGGCAAGACGGTCCCCGCCGGGATCGATGAATTGTCGGACTGGCTGCAACTGTGGAAACTGACGGCGACGCGATCCATTCAGGGCACGCCGCGTTTCGCGGACCGAGCCGCCACCAACGCGGCGTTGCGATTGCTTGCCGTAGACGACGCGACGGGCGAGCTTCCGGAGGCCGGCGCGAACGTCGAACGACTTGGCCCGGGGTCGGGCGAGTAGAGTTTTTCAACAATTCTCGAATTCCGCTGAAAGGAATCGCCGCCATCGGGATACCTGCGGACGAAGCGAGTCGGTGACGCTCGCTCTTCCAAGGAGACCGACATGCCTGCTCCCAATACATCGCTCGCCGCCGTGCTCGCTCCGCAAATGCTTGGCCAGGCCACCGCGCGGGCCGCCTCGCAATCGAATTCAAATCGCCTCGGTCGTCGGATCGTCGCGAACTACGAAGCGGCGGCGATCAAGACGACCCGTCTGAAGTGTTTCCAAACCTCGTACGCCCGCGTTCGCGAGGCGGCGATCCAGGAACGAATTCCGTTGCCGGCCCTCGAGAGCCCGGTCTTTGGCCGACTTTGGGCCTCCTACATCATTCCGCTTTCCTCCTGGTTGACGCTACCGGGAATCTACCGCGGACTCGGAGCGCCGGGCGCGCTGGCGTCGATGGGACTCGGCAAACTGGTCGACACGGCCGGCGTCTGGTCCGGCAAGCTCCAGCCGGGTGCCGTCATGCAAACCTGGTGGACGCAAGCCGACTTCGACGCGGTTCGAGCCGGCCGCCCCGCGAAGATCGGCCACTCGTTCATTTTCCTGAGCTACGAGTATTCCGGCTCGGTCATCACCGCGTTGAACATCGCCGACCAGGGCTATCAAAGCAAGACGCCGCTCGAACGGAAATGGTGGGGCGTCTGGATCGGCGCCAACCACACGTCGGGCGAACCGACGTTCGTCGCGTGAGCAGTTGGTGGTCCACGTTGGGCCACCGAAACGGTTCCATTCACTCGAGGTTTTCATGTCGAAATTGAAAGTCGAAGCGCTCGAAGGGCGCGAACTGATGGCCGCCAATGTCCTGGCGAACGCGAATACCGCCGGGAAGCCCGCGACCGACTCGGTGCCGGTCGCGACTGTCTTCTTCACGCCGCCGATTGGGAGCAACAAAGGCAGCTTCTGTGGAGACGGCTTCGAGGACAAGCCCGGCGTGTTCTGGCTGGAACGACCAACCTTCGCCCTTCGCCCACCTACTCTTAACTCGAGAGAACCGATGATCCGACTGAGAATTGAACCGTTGGAATGTCGAGAACTGGCCGCCGCGAACGTGACGGCCATTCCCCAGGTCAGCCCGCCCAGTGGCGAAGCAAACGTAGTTCACGTCGCCACGGCGACGCCGAGTCCAGGCAACCACCGTGCGTCGACGAATGGTATTTGTGCCGTCTGGCACGACTGAAAACTGGCGTGTCCGCCGGGTCATTACAGAGTACTGTGAAAAGATGGCCGCCAACGTCGTGTTGAACCTGGATGAAGTGTTATCGAAGTGACAGAGCGAGCGACGAACCTCGAGGGCGTTCGGGCGCATTGAGATTCACCACATCGAATGGCCTCTCGTAGGGCGGCCTTCCCCAGGCCGCCCTACGATCACTTGCGCGTCCCGGACGGCCTGGGCATTGGCGCTGGGCACGGTGACAGGTCTGG
>JANLUE010000005.1:0-2480 GCA_031363325.1 Gemmataceae bacterium | reverse complement strand
CATGCGGAAGGTGCCGCCGGACTGCGCCGGTACGTCGGTGATCACATAGTAGGCCCACTGCTGCTGCACCGGCTCGAACGAGATCGTTCGTCTGAGCCGTTGGCTCGGACGCCAAACGAGATTAGCCGCCCATCACGTTGTAGCCGCAGTCCACGAAGATTGTTTGGCCGGTGATTCCGCTCGCGAGCGGGCTACACAGGAAGGCCGTCGCGTTGGCGACTTCTTCCGGCTTGATGCCGCGCGGTAATGGCGACCGATCGGCGGCGTACTTGATCGACGCTTCGATATCGCCAATCCCCTTGGCGGCCCGAGAGGCGTAGGGCCCGGCTGAAATCAGGTTGACGCGGATGTTCTTCTTGCCGACGTTGTAAGCGAGCTGGGCCGCGTCGATCTGCAGAGCGGCCTTGGCCGTGGACATGCCGCCACCGTAGTGCGGCACCACGCGAGTTCCGCCGAGATAAGTGAGCCCGAGCACGGCCCCACCATCGGGTCGATTCTCCATGTACGGCTCGGCCGCGCGGACGAGGCTCGTCAGCGAATAGGCACTGATGCCCAACGCTTCGTAGTAGGCCGACCGAGTCGTGTCGATCATCCGATTCTTGATCTCGCGGCTGAACGCCATCGAGTGAATCAGGATGTCGATGCCGCCGAACTCCTTGCCGACCGCGTCGACCGTCTCCTTGATGGCGTAGACCGGGTACTTGTTCCAGCGCTTGTCGTTTCGCGTCGCTTCGTCGACGTCCGCCATCGTGTCGAAGCGGGCATCGCAGGGGTAGAGTTTCTCAACCTTGAGTTCGCCGCCGTTCGACAGCTTGCGGGACGCGGCATCCATCTCGCGCGTCAGGAAGCTCTCGACGATGCCGAGCATGCGCGGATGACACGCGAACGCCAACCGGGCCCCGGCCGACTGAAGCGCCTTCGCGATGAACCAGGCGAAACTGTCGTCGTCGCCCACGCCGGTCACGAGGGCCACCTTGCCGCTCAGGTCGATGGGGATCATGCGTGCGCTTTCGAAAGAGAGGGACTTCGGGACGAAGGTGTCTTAGCGATCCGGCCGCGCGGGGAGAAGACACGCGGGTGGCCGGCCGAGAGTCGATTCTTCAAACTGACCGTCAAGCGCCAACGTATTTCAATTACCCCAACGAGGCCCGCCATGGGACGTCGATTGATTTGGCTGATCCCGGTCGCGCTGGTCGCGGCCTATTTCGTCGTGCCGATGTTTTCGAGCGAGTTCACCATTCCGGAGAACTTCCCCGTCCTCGACACGGACGAATTGGTCGACGTGAAATCGCCCACGGGCGATACGGAAGTCGCCACCTTCGGATCGGGCTGTTTCTGGTGTACCGAGGCCGTCTTCGCGCAGATGAAAGGCGTTCGCACGGTCGTGTCCGGCTACTCGGGAGGGCACGTGGCGAACCCAACCTACGACCAAATCGGTACGGGCCTCACCGGGCACGCCGAAGTCGTGCAGGTCACGTTTGATCCGAACGTCGTCACCTATGCCGAATTGCTCGAAGTCTTCTGGCGCTCGCACGACCCGACCACGCGCGACCGCCAGGGCCACGACACCGGCCCACAATATCGCTCGGCGATCTTCACGCACTCGGAGCAACAGCAACGCTTGGCCGAGCGCTACAAGTTGAAGATCGATGCGGCCTCCGTGTACGCCAGGCCAATCGTCACCCAGATTGCACCTTTGGAAGTCTTCTACCCGGCCGACTCGAGTCATCAGAACTATTTCGCCGAAAACTCGCGACAGCCCTACTGCCGCACGATCATTCGGCCCAAGTTGGAAAAACTCCGCGCCGTCTTTCGCGACCGACTTCGCGAGGATTGAGCGGGCGCACGTATTCGGAGGCCACTCGAACGTCCGAGCGAGTCGGTGAGCCAGGTTGGTACGGACTCCGTCGTCAGGCCGGGAAACAAGTCGCTTCCGCCGATTCGAGCGTGAAGTCCTCGTAAGACATTCGCACATGTTCCCCATTCCGTCGCGGCTGTCAACCGCCCGTTATCCCCGACCCTTGCTTTGCGGTTAATCCTTTGGAAAATGCCCGTTTCCCGATGAGGCCAACCATGTCCGCTCGCCTTGCCACGATTCGCGAGAAAGTCCTGGCCGGTGCCCGCCTGTCGTTCGACGAGGGTGTGCTCCTGGATCGCGAGGCCGACCTGCACACGCTCGGCGAACTGGCCACGATCGTCCGCGAGCGGAAGAACGGGAACACGACATATTACAACGTCAACGAACATCTCAACCCGACCAACGTCTGCGTCTATCGCTGTACGTTTTGCGCCTTCCGGGCCGACCTGAAGTCGCCGACCGGATACGTGATGTCGGACGAACAGATCGTCGCGCGCGGTCGCGAAGCGACCGACCGGGGCTGTACCGAATTGCATATCGTCGGCGGATTGCACCATCAGTTGCCATACGAGTGGTACCTGAACGTTGTGCGGATCCTGCACGCGGAGTTCCCCGACTTACA
>JANLUE010001518.1:0-3989 GCA_031363325.1 Gemmataceae bacterium | reverse complement strand
GGCCGCCAAGTCGAACGGTATTTTTCCTTTGGCGTAGTCGGCCAGTCGGCGAGCGTGGCGATCGCCGGCCGCGAGCGCTTTCTCCAGTTGCGACCAGTGTTCCTTCGCGAAGTCGTCGTCCTTGGCCTTGCGCGCGGCGAGGTACAACAGGCCCGAGTGAATCGTGTCGCCGATCCAGTTGCCCGCCTGGGAAATCGCTAGGTCGGCCGCCGCGCCGCGATGGTCGTTCTGCAGCAACCGAATCGAGAATTCGTCGCGCGTCTGGGCGTTGCCCGCCAACTGGATGAACCGCCCGCGATCGCGCTGTACCTGGGCGAGGATCAAGTCGAGTGGCGCCCGAACTCGGTTCGCCGCCGGGGTGTTCGGGGCGACGCCGATTCCGGCCAACAAACGCTGAATCTCACCTTCGGCCCCACCGGGTTCCTTCAGCTCGAGGTGGGCCGTCAGTCGGTCGCGGAGAACCTGCATCTGACCGATCGGGTCGGATCGTCCCGTGCGCGCGAGCAATTCCCGATACTCGCCGGCCGCGAGCAAGGCTTGCTGATTCGTGGCCTGGAAGCCGGCGTTTCGGGGCTCGAATTCGAAGGCCTTCCGGGTCCAGGTAACCGCCTTCGCGAACTCGCCCCGACTCAGGAACCGATTTCCAAGCGCCGCGCAGGCGTGCGCCGATGGCGGGTTCGCGGTGGCGGCTTCCTCGAACAGCTTCTCGGCGACTGGGCCGGACTCCAATCGCCCCAGCAAATACACCGCGGTCGATGAACGCTTCGTTTCTTCAACCAGCGCCCGGTACTCGGGTAGCAGGTCCATGCCGATGTCGGTCCGCTCGATCAAGTTCTGATATTGCCGGTGCCACTCGACTCGGGCCGGGCGATCCGCCAGCCGGGGGCGAAGAAACTTCAGGGCCTCGTCCGGCGCAAGCGTGTTGGTCAACCATTCCAGGGCGATGCCGTCGTCCGGATCGAGTTCGAGCAGTCGTCGCGCGTAGGCTGGCCATTCATTCGGCGCCAGCGCCGAGAGTGCTTGTTCGATTCGGAGGCGTGCGTCCGCGATGGTCAACAGGCCGACGCGTGTCCGCTTGGCCGTGCTGCCGGCCTTGACCGGGACCGTCGTCGGGAACGCCTCGAACTCGTGATCCACCTCGGGGAACTCGTGCAGAACTCGGCCGGTCGCGATGTTGAAGTCCGGCGAGTTCGAAGGCACGAGGTTCGCGTTCGCCGTGTAGATGACTTGTTCGTGCGTAACGAGCGCCGTCCGATCCGGGTTCAGGACGAACACCGGGCGTCGAAAGGGCCGCGTCCAAAACGACGTTTCAATCCGCACGGTCTGGGCCGCTTCGCCGATGTCCGTCATCTGGATCGTCACGTCCCCTTCCGCCAGGTCGAGCGGGTGCACGCCGCCGGGCCGAAGGTTGAGCGACTTGCCATTCACGGCCACCGCGTACGGCTTGGTCCAGCCGTTGACGAGATAGACCTTGCGGTTTTGGCCGCGATAGATCGCGACCCCCAGGTAGAGGGCCAACAGCCCGAGGGCGAGCGCCCCGGCCACGTACTTCGGCCACTTGAACCCGAGCCCCGATCCTTCGCGGAAGCCGGTTTTGCTCGATTCGCGCAGATGCTTCGAGGCGATGGGCTTGCCCGACAGCCGATTCTTCTCGGCCGCCTTCCGTTGGTTGCGATAGTCCTTGAGTCGGGCGAGCTCCGGGAACGCCTGATCGCGCACGTCCATCAACGCCAGGGCCGGTTCGTGCATCCCCTTCGCCATGAACCCTTCGACGAGCCAATAGGGCAGCCAGGCGTTGTCCTGGTCCTTTTTCTCGATGACGTGCGCGACGAATTCGGTCGCTTCCTCGGGTCGATCTTGCTTGAGCAAACAGACGGCGAGACGTTGTCGGATGTCGTCGTCCGGGGCGATGGCCAGTGCTCGGCGATAGGCCGCCTCGGCGTCCGTCCAGCGTGAGAAGTATTCGTATGCGGCCCCGAGTTGGGCCTGGATCTCGGCGTCGTTCGTCCGGTGGCCGACGAGGACTTCGGCCAACTTGTCAAACGCCGCTTCGTCCTGATAGACGGTCGCGAGGCCGAGCGCCGTGCGAATGGTATCGCGATCGTCGGGGTTCGCTTGCAACTTCTCGAGCACGTCGCCGAACGCCTTGCTCTTGCCCGCCTCCCAGTCCTTCAACGAGACGATGCGATGCCGCTTGCAGACGGGGCATTGCTCGAGGACGCGCTTCTTCCCGAGCGGCAGGATCGGGATGAGGAACATGACGAAGTAAAGCGTCGTGTCGTACGACTCGAGTTCGGCGAACGCTCGACAATGCTCGCAGCCCGACTTGACGCGATGGATGCGCCGTCGGCCGTAGTACATCGTGCCGCAACCGTTGATCAGGATCGGCATGTCAGGCTCGCCGGTGAAGGGATGGGGTTATTGTGTTCGGTGCGGCGCGGATGGGTAGAGCGACAGAAATTGAGCGTTATCGACCTTCAGATTGATCATGCCATGAAGATCTCCGCAGGCGAGCGTCGAGGCGTCAGCCCGACGTGCGAACCCGGGAAAACGTCAGCCGCGCCTGGGGAGGCGAGCCGCCGGCGTCGGAGGTTGGCGCGTCCCACAAGCGGAGCGGGGGAAACGTCAGCCGCGGCAGTGGAGGCGAGCCGCAGAGCTTCCATTCGACGCGTCTTTGGGTTCACACGTCGGGCTGACGCCTCGACGCTCGCCTGGATCCATCGGAATGGCGTTGACAGTCGGAAGGTCGAAAACGTCCCCGTGCCAACGTGGCATTATCAACCTGACGCTCGATAACCCGGACCAGACACCAACCCCCGTTGCACGGCGACCCGCCCACCAGCTACACTATCCCTACCCTCCCCAACCCGTCCCTTTCCGGGATCGCGTCGCATGTTCGCACTCTCGCGCCGACAGTTGCTCGCTCGCGTTGGCACCGGGCTCGGTTCGCTCGGGCTCGCGTCGATTCTCGATCAACAAGGCCTACTGGCCAAGGACGCCAACCCGCTCGCGCCGAAGGCGCCGCACTTCAAGCCGCAAGCCAAGCACGTCATTCACCTGTTCATGAACGGCGGCCCGAGTCAGGTCGACACTTTCGACCCGAAGCCCGCGCTCGCGAAGTTCAATGGCCAGAAGCCCCCGGCCGACGTGAAGACCGAACGGCGCACCGGCACGCTCATGCAATCGCCGTTCGCGTTCAACAAGTACGGCAAGTCCGGGCTCGATGTCTCGGAGTTGTTTCCGCGCATCGGCGAATGTGCCGACGACCTGTGCGTCGTTCGTTCGATGCACACGAACGTACCGAACCACGAACCGTCGCTCCTGATGATGACCTCGGGCGATACGCAGCCCGTGCGGCCTTCGATGGGCTCGTGGCTCCTCTATGGACTCGGTTCGGACAATCAGAACCTGCCCGGCTTCGTGGTCATGTGCCCCGGCAAGCCGACGATCGGCCCGCAACTGTGGGGCAACAGCTTCCTCCCCGGCATCTACCAGGGGACGCACATCAACAACTCGAAGATGGACCCGAAGTCCGTCATCGCCCACCTGACGAACGGCAACCTCACACGCGAAGCCCAGCGCGACCAACTCGACTTGCTCAAGCTGATGAACGAAGCGCACCTGGCGAAACGCGCCGGCGACTCGGCGCTCGAGGCCCGCATTCAATCGATGGAGATGGCCTTCCGAATGCAGTTCGAGGCCCAGGACGTGTTCGATTTGACGAAGGAAGCGCAGACGACGCGTGACGCCTACGGCAAGGGTCAGTTCGCCGAAGCGTGTCTCGCGGCGCGGCGGCTCGTCGAACGCGGCACGCGGATGGTGCAGATTTTCACGGGGGCCGGCCAACCGTGGGACGACCATGGCGACATCAAAGACCACGCGGCGAAGGCGAAGCAAGTCGATCAACCGATCGCGGCGTTGATCAACGACCTGAAGGCGCGCGGCCTGTTCGATGAGACGCTGATTCTGTGGGGCGGCGAGTTTGGCCG
>JANLUE010001506.1:0-4233 GCA_031363325.1 Gemmataceae bacterium | reverse complement strand
GGACGGCATCCGCAAGGAGGCCGAGCGGGAGTTGGGCCGGCTCGAGCGCCTCCCCGCCGCCGCCCCGGACTTCCAACTGACGCGCACATACCTCGAACTCGTTCTCGAGTTGCCTTGGAAGAAATCGACCGACGCGCCGATCGACCTGGAGGCCGCGAGCGAGGTACTCGACGCCGACCATTTCGGCCTGGAGAAGATCAAGGAACGAATCCTCGAGCATCTCGCGGTCCTGAAACTGAACCCGAAGGCGAAGGCCCCGATCCTGTGCCTCGTCGGCCCGCCAGGCGTCGGCAAGACGTCGCTCGGCCAGTCGATTGCGCGAGCGACGGGGCGGGCCTTCGAACGCGTCAGTCTCGGCGGCATGCACGACGAATCGGAGTTGCGCGGCCATCGCCGCACCTACATCGGCGCGATGCCGGGTCGGCTCATTCAGGCGTTGCGTCGCGCCGGCGTGAACAACCCCGTCCTGATGCTCGACGAGATCGACAAGCTCGGTCGCGACTTCCGGGGCGACCCGGCGGCCGCGTTGCTCGAAGTGCTCGACCCGGCCCAAAACAACACGTTTCGGGACAACTACCTGGACCTTCCGTTCGACCTGTCCAGCGTGCTGTTCGTGGCGACGGCCAACGCCCTCGACACGTTGCCGGCCCCGCTACTCGATCGACTCGAAATCCTGCGCCTCTCGGGATACGCCGAAGGCGAGAAGGTCGAAATCGCGCGACGCTACCTGATCCCCCGCCAAGTGAAGGAGACGGGCCTCTCCGAGAAGTCGTTCCATTTGCCGGACGAAACCGTCCGGTTGTTGGTGACGCGCTACACGCGCGAAGCGGGGGTGCGCCAACTCGAACAAGCAATCGGCCGGCTTGCGCGCAAGGTCGCGGTCCGATTCGCCAAGGGAACAACCGATTCGGTGACGATCTTGCCGGAGAATCTCTCCGAATTGCTCGGCCCCGAGCGATTCAGCCCGGACGAAGCCCGCAAGACGATGCCCCCCGGGGTATCGACCGGTCTCGCCTGGACCGAAGCGGGCGGCGACGTGCTTTACATCGAAGCGTCGCTCGTCCCCAAGTCGCGAGGGCTCAAGCTCACGGGCCAGCTCGGCGACGTGATGAAGGAATCGGCCACGATCGCCCGCAGCCTGATGATGTCGCAGGCCGCCCGATTCGGCATCGACCCGCTGACGGTTCGCCGGTCGGGGGTGCACATCCACGTGCCGGCCGGTGCGGTCCCGAAGGACGGCCCGAGCGCCGGCGTCGCCATGGTCACCGCCCTCGCCTCGCTGTACACGAACGTGCCCGCCCGGGCCGACACGGCGATGACCGGCGAAGTCACGCTGACCGGCCTCGTCCTACCAATCGGCGGCGTGAAGGAAAAAGTCCTCGCCGCGAAGCGGGCCGGCATCACGCGCGTCGTGTTGCCGAAAGCGAACGGCAAGGACTTGAAGGAACTCCCCGAGCCGGTCCGCAAGGAGATGACGTTTTTCCTGGCCGAGACGGTGGAAGACGTGCTCGCCGCCACGTTGCCGCAACGCGATATGGTGGGCATCCACCGCGAAGCGGTGCCGAGCGAAGTTGGCAGTGGCGTTGCCGCGCGGGCGATGGGGTAGGGTCGACCCCGGCCTCGAAGCCATCGGCCGGGGCTAGCTGCGAGTCGCCGAAGCGGCTCCCCGATCTCGAACTAAGTCTGAGACCGCGATGTTGTCCGGGTCCGGGAGCCGCTTCGGCGACTCGCAGCTAGCCCCGGCCGATGGCTTCGAGGCCGGGGTCAACCACGCGAACGCTACATCAACTCGCAGGCGCTCTAACTCTGACGAAAGCCCGGCGCTCGCACTTCATACAGCGGCTTGCCTGGTTCGCGCATCGCCAGTTCGAGTGCGGCAGCCGCGCGTTTGCGCTGATAGCCCTTCTTCAGCACGTCGCGCAGGTGTTCGATCGCGATCGGTTTGCCGTCGAGGTACCGGTTGCCGGCCGAGAAGTTCGATTTGTTCTTGCTCCACCAGGCGGCGCACAGGGCCGCGTCGGGCCAATAGAGGTTGCCGTCCGGGTCGAGGGCCACGTCCTCGTCGGCCGGGTCTTCCGTGGGGCCGGCGACGAAGCCTTCGGGCGGATCGCGTTCCAATTTGTCGTAACTAATGTGAGCCCCGGTGATGTGCGCGAACGCTTCGCCGGCCACGCGCGCGAGCGCCGGGTCAGCCATGAAGTCGAGGAGTTTCGGGATCGCGTCCGGATCGCCGATCGCGCCGAGGGCCTGCACCGTCAGACGTTTTCCGCCCGGAGTGGCGTCGAGCGCGGCGAACCATTTCACGGTGGAACGCGGCTCGCCGCGCCGAGCGATGAGGTCGACGGCGCGACGGCGGAAGTGATGTTCGGTGAGCGCGACCGTCTTCAGTTCGGCCAGCGCGCCGGATTCACCGTTCATGATCGCGAGCGACCACGCGGCCCAGAATCGCGTCGGCAAGTCATTGGCATTGAGCAACCCACGCAAGGCCCCGGCCGCCTTCGCGGCCCCGAGTTCCCCAATAGCGTGAGCGGACCGCGCGACGACCCCGGGGTCTTTATCCACGAGCCCGGCCTGTAACACCGGCCCGTACGGCAAGCGTCGAATCCCCGCGATCGCCACGCCAATGCGCCGTGACACGACATCGCTCGCCAGCCCGAGTTGCAATGCGTAGTCGGCCACCTTGCGTTCGTCGGCCAACCACGCGATGGCTGAAATCACCCCTCGCGCGTTCGCCGGGTCCTGGGCCGCTTCAAGCACCCGCGCGATGCGGGCCTGGTTCCCGCCCAGAAAAGCGACGTTGGCACAAGCGAACGTCTCGCCCGGCTCGGTGTGCGCTTCGAGTTGCTCGAGCGCGATCGCCCAGCCCTCGTCGCCGGCGATGCGCAAGCCGTCGAGATGGGCGTCGACGCGGCGGTCGAATCGCTTCAGGTCGGCGAGCAGATAGTGTGGTTCCGCAACCGCCCGATCGCGTAGCAACCAGGTGAAGCCGGCTTCGGAAACGTGCTGTTCGACGACAACTCGGACGATTTTCGGCATGTGCGTGAATCCGATCAATCGGCGGCCAGTCGGCCGGTCTGGTGGTACGGCGTCGTGAAGTAGCCCCGCTCTCGTTCCAGCCTATTCAATTGCGCCGGGTCGCGGTCGTCCGGCCCACCGGCCCGCAAGTCGAGCAAGCCGCTTCGATGCAAGAGCCGCAGGTCCTCTTCGACTGTCGCGACATCGGCAAACGCGTCGGCCACGCGAAGGCCGGCCGGCCCGGCCGCGTGGAGGCGAGTCAGCCCGTCGAACATCGGTGCGTCCTTCGCTTCGACTTCGAACCCCGTTGGATGGCGGAACACGGGGTTCAAGCCTGGCTCAGTCGGAACTGGTTCCAAAATCGACGCCACCCGCAATTCGCCGATCTCGCCGATCGTGGCGGCCACTCGGTGGAACGGAGCGTGAGTCAGGATCGGTGCGTGCAGTTGGCGATAGCAAAGGAAATCAACGGTGTCGTCGATGTTCCGACCCGTGAGCCCTTCGGCCGCGATCCGTTCCGCCAGGTCCGGCTGCACTCGTCCGGTCGCGTAGTTGAAGTCCGCGTCGGCCACATATTCCAGACCGTGCGATCGGGCGAGCGAGAGAAACTCGCTCCGCCAGTAGGGTCGATTCACGTCGGCGAGAAACTCGTGTCCGACCCAGGTGAGGTCGCCCTCGGCCACAAATCGAAACTCGTCGGCGATGAGGCGCGAGTAGTTGTGCTCGATCCCGGTCAACGCGTTCGCCACGCGTCCCGCAACTTCTTGCGCCTGGCGGGCCCGCGTCGAAAGTTCGCCCGTGCCGGCCGTTTGGCCCAGGAGGAACTCACGCACCAGACCGCGAACGTCCCAGCCTGGCCGACAGTTGTAGTTCGAGTAGAAGAGTCCGCCCGGCACGAGTCGATGGGTCACAAGGTCGAAGATCGCATCGCGGACATCGTCCGGCACCCACGAGATGACCCCGTGCGCCAGGATGAAATCGAACGGCCCTTCGAGATGTTCGTCGGCCGACCGGAAATCGGCGTGGAGAAATCGCAGGTTGTCGAGCCGGAGCTCCGCCGCGTGCCGGGCGGCAACGGCGATCTCCCGGGCCGACCCATCGACGCCGACGAACGTCGAATGCCGGCGAAAATAGGCCAGTGCGACGAGGTTCGCCCCGGTCCCGCAACCGAGTTCGAGGACGCGATAGTTCGACCGCGGCGAACGCGGCCCGCCATGC
>JANLUE010001436.1:0-1497 GCA_031363325.1 Gemmataceae bacterium | reverse complement strand
GATCACTACCGCCTTGAGCGGTCTATTAATGGGGCTGCGCGAGCAGACCCGCCGATCGGCCGGAGCCATTCTTATGGAACCAGCCACCAACATGCCTCGTAGGTCTGAGGCGGAGCCTCGTTAGAACTGAATCCGCAACTGAATGGCGCCGAACACGCCGGCCCGGACGTTGATGCGGTCCTGGTCGCGGTCGGCGTAGCGGCGGCCCTGGAAGTAGAACCGGTCGAACGCGTAACCGGCCGACAGGTCGAGCCGCAACTTGTACGGCAGGTCGAATTGCAAGCCGGCCGCCAGCCGCTTCTCGTACGAAAACAGCCGATCGCCCCGGTTCGCACGTTCGGCCAGGAAGTAGCTGTCGTTCGACCAGTCGAAGGACGCGTAGGTCCAGCAGCCGAGGTCGTACTCCCAACTCGCGCGGGCCGAGACGGTGCGGATCGGCAAGTAGAACAGATCGAAGCGAATGTCCTCGTACGGCCGCCATTTCAAGAGGAACGGCAAGCCGATGTTGACTTCGAGTTCCGGGTCCGGCCGCCAGAAATACGAAATGGCCGGGAACGGGTAGTTGAACTCGGCGGTCGGCGAATAGACGAGGCCGACCACCCAGAAATCGTTGTCGATCGCGGGAATCGTCAAGTAGACCGCGAGGCTCGCGTTCAAAACGTTGGCTTGCGAGAACGGCTTGTCGCTCGCGGAGCCGCCGTTCACCACGACGCCGGCCGTCCAGTTGTTTTCGAACTGATGCGCGTAAGCCACTCCCGCCCCGATGTCCCACAGCGAGTTCGGGAACGGCCGACGCGACGTGGGCAGGATCGCGTTCGTATTGAAGATCGAATTCTTCAAGGCGAAGCCGATCGCGGCGGTATCCGGTCCCTGGTGCTCGACCGGCGCGAAGATCGAGAGTTCCTGGCGGACGAACCCGAGGTCGGTCGGTTGGCCGGACACGTTTTGGCCGGGGAACCAGGTGAGGCCGTAGCCCGGTAGACCGTTCCGCGCGGCGAGTAGGCCAATCCCATAGAGCGAACCAAACGTCTCGCGCGTCTCGGGGTTTTCACGGGGCGTGATCGGCGGTGGGATGCGAATCGGCCGATCGGGCCGGAACGGCTCGTCGCGCGGCACACCCGGGCCGGGCTCGCCCAGCACGGCCGATGGCCCCGGCTGGGCGCGGAGCGGCCCAGCGAACGTCAGCGCGATCAGAATCGCCCACCGATGCGACATGGCCGGGGGATACCGCGACTTGGCAAGCGTGTCGAGATGGATTGGCGAGTGCGGACGGTCGCCCAAAGCGGGTGGTTGGCACCGGGAACGTGGCGGCGGAACTCCGATTCTGCCGGGAAGGACAGAAGCCTTCGCGTCGATGAATGAGAAACTCGAGTTCGAATCGTCTTGGCGCGGACGGACTGGTTTGCCTGTCCCGGCAGAATCGGAGTTCCGCCGCCACGTTCCCGGTGCCAACCACCCGCTTTGGGCGTCCGTCCGCACTCGCCAATCCATCTCGAC
>JANLUE010001432.1:0-3712 GCA_031363325.1 Gemmataceae bacterium | reverse complement strand
TTCGCTCGCACTTTCCATCGAACGAACTCGTGGAAAGTCATTGCGGCGACACGCGGTGGGCTAACGCCCACCGGCTCGCCTGGTCGGCGATTGGTGGCATTATCAACCTGAAGCTCGATAGCCGCATTGCATTCACCCCTGTCGACGCACCATTTCGTTGATCCAGATCGGAGCGAAGGGGGACGTGCAACCCTTGGAGCAGGGATAGTCGCGAAAGACCCCCAATTGCTCGCCGATCGCGAGTGCCCGCTTGCGGTGTTTGGGGAAGTGAATTCCGATTTCCGCGAGACAGGCGTTCATCGTCCATTGCACCACGGGATCGGCGTCAGCCATTTCGGACTCGATCCGATCGAGCAGCGCCACGAGGTCGAGCCCTTCCGGGTCCTTCGCAACCCGTCCGGCGGTCAGTTGCCAGCCGGCTCGGGCGACCATGGGGTGGTCCGTGGCCAGCCATTTTTCGCGAAGGGCTTCCTTGTCGGGGTGTTCCTTGACGACGTATGAGTGCAGCCGATCGGCCACCTGCGCAAAGGAGACGGACCGCACGATTCGTTCCATTGCCGCGGCCGACAGGTTTTTCGCCTTGAGCGTGAGCGCTGCCAGAAGCTGGGCGTCGACATTGCCGGTCTCCCAGAGAGCCAGGGCCAATTCGTGATCGACCTTGAGCTTCTTCGCCAGGATCCGGATGTCTCCCATTTTGACGCCGAACTGATTGTCGCCAGCTCCGTATTTGCGGTTATGCGCGCGCACACTTTCGTTGCCCATCGCCTCGAGATGCGAGAGCGTATCGTCGAGCGGTGTAGGCGCGGTCTTTGCTTTCACACGGCCCGTCGTGGCCGCCTGAGCATTGGAACTCGCCGCCTTCGTTGCCGTCGCTTTTTTCAGCATTGCTCGGTAACTCCAGGGCTTCAGCGTTCAATTTCCCGAGGTTCGCCGTACAGCACGATTCGCCGTTCTCGTGCAAGTCGGACGGGACCCAAGGCCGTTTGGCGTCTTACTTCCGGGCGGCGTTCCACCACTCGGCCCAGTTCTTTCGAACTTCCGACAGGCGCCCCGATTTCCGCATCTTGTCGCCGGACTCCAAGTCGTCGTGGAACGAGTACGAGCGGTAAGCCCGCTGGCCCGGCTTCATCCCGACCTCGACGCCGTCAATGGCCCGCGCCATTTCGGCGAGCACGGACGCGGCTTGATGCCCGACGAACACCCAACCAGTTCGGCAATCCGGGGTCGAATGGTCGGGAAGCGTGGTCGGGTCTTCGATGGCCTCAATGATTTCGGGGATCAGCGCGATCGGCTTCAGGCCGCGAATCATTTCGAGGGCGGCCTCCTTCTCGGCGGGAGTGCCACTCTTCACGGCATCGCGAAGCCGGTTGACGATGTCCAAGCCGGCCGGAATTGGAACGGGTTTCTTGACGGGCGCGGTCGGAGGGGCGGGCCCGTCGGCCATAACGAATGCCCCCACGCGAGCGACTGTGATTAAGGTCCAGACGATGTTCATGGCGGCCTCCGGGCGAGGGTGTGCGAATCCAACCCTATTACGACGACGATCGCTTGTCTCCGGATTGGACCGATACGACACTGTGACGTGTCGATCACCGGGCCGGCGAAAGCGAATTGGTCCATCGTTTCCCCCGCGACTATCACCGTCCGTTCGGTCGTCGCTTGTCGTGAAGTACAAGAACAACTCAACTGTCACCCTGAACAAGGGTCACAAGGCGATTCGTCTATTCCGGTTCATGCGGTTTTCTTCCCTTCCGACGTTCTACGATCCGCGATGTGCCACAGGACACCGCTTGGGTCAGTCAGGTAGAGCACGCGGAGCCCCCACGGTTGTAGCTCCGGTGGTTTGGCCATGTACAAGCCGTACTTGTCTTTGAGCTTCCTGTCCTGGATGTGCTCCCACCAGGAATCCGCGTCGTCAACCGTGAGACTCATCATGAAGTTATTGGCGTGATCCGCCACATAAAATTTCTGCAGAAGAAACCGGTAGTCGCCGATCTGCAACTCGCAGACTTCGTCATTTCCCCAATTTTCACGAAACCCCAGGTCGAGGTAGAAGCGTTTGGATCGTTCGAGGTCCTTGGCGGGGACGAAGGCCTTAAGGTCGACGATTGTACGCTCGGTCATTTGTCCTCCAGGACGCAACTTGAAGCGGATTGTATCACGAGCCCGCCTGGTCGTGAGGAATTCAGTGACGCCGCAAGGCGTTGAGCACAGCATCTTCGACGACATGCCGGCCGGGGTCGCGGCCTTCGTGATGTTTTTGTCCAACCACGGGTGAAACTGTACCATCCAGGCTGACGGCGTAGTGGCCATTCGTTTGCGCCACCATGATCGTGAAGTTCATTTGCCGCTCCTTCAATCAATTTAGGTGACTTCGTTCGCGTTCAGCCGAAGCAAGCCGTACTCCTCAACGCCCTTCGTGTTCTCACCAGTATTCGACGTTCAGCCCGGCAATGTACTGAAAGTCCTTGCGATTTCGCGTGACGAGCTTGGCGTTGGCCGCGATACAGGTCGCCGCGATTCGTAGATCGCGTGTGCCGACCTTGGTTTTCAGTCTCTTCAGCGAATCGGCCAATGCGTCCGCGGCGGGATTGAACGGAAGGAGCCGAAACGGACGCAAGGTCTCGACGACCGTTTGGAGTCGAGCGTATGCGAATGACAAGGAAGATTTTCCAGGATGAGACTGCGCCGCGCGGATCGAATTGAAGCAACCGCGGACGGTTTCCTCGTACGTGACGATTGATATGGCGAGTTCGTCCACCGGGATTGCGAACGCTTTCTCGACGTATGACGGGGTGGCGTTCAGGAAAAGCGATAGTACGTCGGTATCGAAGGCGGTCATTCGCCGTGCTCCGCAATCCGTTCCGCGTCGCGTTCGCGATAGGCTTCCTCGACAATCTCGGCAAAGCCTGGATCATCCTTAAGGAGACCAGCCATTGCCAGAACCGGATGAACGTTGACTCGCATGGTCAACAATTCCGAGCGCTGCATTCCTTCCTGAACGCGATTGCGCAGCGATGCGACGGCGGCCTCCTGAGTCGGCCCCGTCGCGCTCACCGACTCGTCGCCGAGAATCGCCGCCGAGTAATGACCGTTCACCTGGGTCAATCGAACCATAACGTCCATGATGCCCCTCCTTCAATCAACATACGCGAATTCGTTGGCGTTCAGCGCCAGGAGGCCGTACTGCTTGAGCGCCGCGTCCGGCTTCAGCTTGAAGCGCTCGCGAAGCTCCGTCACGAAGGCCACGTCCTGTTTCACTTCCTCGGCCGTTGGCGTGCGACCGGTCGTGAGGCGAATCGCCCGGCGAACTCGCGCTTCGATGTCGGGGGCGTCTTTCGAAAGTCGCGCGGCGAAGGCGGCGGCCAATTCGTTGGCGAACTCGCCGTTCAACATGCCCAGGGCCTGGGTCGGCACGGTCGTCGTGTAGCGGACCGGGCACGGTGTATCGGGGTCCGCCTGATCGAATTGCGCGAGCACGGGCAAGGGCAACGAACGCTTGATGTGCACGTATACGCTTCGCTTGTTCGCGTCCGGGCCTTTCGTCGTGGGCCAACCGGAACCCGGCACCGATTGGCCGGCCAACACTTCCTTTGAAATCTTCGGGTACACGCTCGGACCGCCGGCCTTCAGATTCAATTGACCGGCCGCCATCAGGATGGAATCACGCATCTCCTCAGCCGTGAGCCGACGCATATTGAATCGACCAAAC
>JANLUE010001419.1:0-7775 GCA_031363325.1 Gemmataceae bacterium | reverse complement strand
CCGACCAACTCGACCTGTTCCTGGCCGCCGACTATCGAATCGACACGACCAAACCGAAGAAGTTCGCCGCCTGGCAAGCGAGCCACCATCCCTTCCACTGGTTCGCCGAGTTCTACGGCATCATGTCCCGTGGCGGATTCGACGTGATCATCGGGAACCCACCGTATATCGAATACAGCAAGGTCCGGAAATCATACCAGATTCAGCGATATCGAACGGAATCGTGCGGCAACCTGTACGCGATGTGCATTGAACGGTCGTTCGCTGCCCTGGTTGGCCACGGACGATTTGGATTCATTGTTCAGGCACCAATCGTGTCAACGCAACGAATGGCTCAAGTACGCAACCTACTTCTGGAATCATCACAACTCCTGCATTTCTCCACGTATGACGACCGACCGTCAAAGCTCTTTGATGGCATGAACCATTGTCGATTGGCGATTGTATTGTCTGAAAAAGGGACAACTGAATTACATCGCGTATTTACAACTCGCTATCACAAGTGGTACACCGAGGAACGAGCGCAGCTTCTTCGATCCGTATCTTACCTTGACGTTACCGACGGCCTAACGACCGATTTCATTCCGAAGTTTCGGTCGGCCCTTGAATCATCGGCGTTCCAGAAAATCAATGAAATCCGGTACTCCATTGCCAATTTGTTGTGTCGCACTATTACGAATCATCAGATTTTTTTCAAGATTACAGGCGTTGGGCATTGGTTCTGTTTTACAACTATCGCACCTAGGTTTTGGCGCGGTGGGCGTGAGGAGAAGTCCTCGCGTGAAAGCGCAGCCAGCTTCCTGTCGAAAACGGCACGCGACACTGTCTATTGTTGCTTATGTAGCACTCTTCACTATTGGGTCTATCAAGCGAGATCAAATTGCCGAGACTTCAACCCATCGGATTTGGCATATTTGCCATTGCCTGAAACAGTCTTGGCTGGCAAACCTGAATTCACTGCATATGCGGACGCAATCATGAAAAGGCTTGGGGATCAAGTCGAAATCGGCGAAGCAACCTATGCGGTGGGAGGCTCGGTTCGCTATCAGAAATTTCGACCTCGATATGCCAAAGACCTCTATGACAAGGTGGATGAGTCACTGGCACCGCTCTACGGCTTCACTCCCGAGGAACTCGATTTCATCATCAACTACGACATCAAATATCGGATGGGTCAGGATGAGGCCGATGATGGGGAGTAGGACGAGGCGGCCATCGGAACGAGCAGCTTGCGGAGTCGTCTCAAGGCACGGTTCTGAATCTGGCGGATGCGTTCTCGTGTCACGTGCTCGACCTCGCCGATTGCTTGCAGCGAATGACTTCGACCTTCGAAGCCGAACCGTAAACGGATAATCCTCGCTTCGCGCTCGTCAAGCCGCTCGATTGCATCGCGAATGGGGATCGGCATGTCGGGCGGTTCGGGGTCGTCGTCGAGCTCCGGGATTCGGCGGACGGCATGGAACTCGGCTTCTCGACGGTCGGAGAGCGTTCGAACCGCGAAGGCCCGCTGGACGGCAGCATACCGGCTGGCGAATTTCGGATCGGCGGCTTCGAGACCCGCCTCTTCAATTCGAACGGCCGCCGGGCCAGACGGAAGCAGGCGATCGAGCTTTCGACGAAGCGAACGGCACTTCCAAAACAGATGGACCGGCACGCGGATTGGCCGAATCATTTGCGGGCCGTAGCGTTGAAACGTACAGCGCAGCCAGTGACAGGCATAGGTCGAGAACTGGCATCCCTTGTCGAGGCGAAAGCGTCGAGCGGCTTCGGCCAACCCGATCGCGGCGATTTGCTCCGCATCTTCCAGTTCAATCCCCAGACTACGAAACCACTGCTTGGCGAACCAGCGGGCAAGCGGAAGATGGAACTCGACAAAGGCTCGGAAGGCTTCCGGCCCACCGTTCGGCATGGCACGGGCCAATTCGTCGCTGCGGGCGGCGTATATCGGATGTTTGGCGAACAGGTTCAACTCGGCGTCGGCGTCCAGAGTCGCTTGAACTCGGCGGGTGGCATCGAGCAGCGTGATCGTGTCCTCGTCTTCGAGGGCGAACCGCAGATTGGAAAGCCGAGCAAGGAACGCGGCAGGCGGTTCCGCCGAGCGAAATGGGTGTTCGCGATGCCGCACTCGTTGCCCATCCGATCGGCGAATCGCCCACTGCCAGACTTGCGTACGCGGTTCTTCGCTGTGGAAAATCAAAATGTGTTCGTGCCAGGACTGCGCGACCAATCGCTGAAACCGTCGCAATGTTCCCCGATCGCGGAGTACTGTCCGGTCGGCCTCGCAAACGATGATCTGGACCCCGCGTTTCTGAGCGATCAGATGGAAATCAAGACTGCGATCGCGCACCGAGAAAATCGCTGAACCCCGCGCGTGGTCCCAACCGAGCCCGTCGATGAACAGCGCCGGGAAGTGATGATCGCGAAGGTAGGCAGCGAGCGAGTCCACGGAGCCAATGTACCGCCTCGGCCAAATGAACGCGAATCAAAAAAAGTGCAATTGTGGCAATTTGGGTGACCATGCACGCAGATGAATGACGCGTGGCAGCGGTTCAATTCTTATGCAATAGTGGCACCGGGACCCGTGATTCCCCGGCACCGTTGCGCCCGACCGATGGTGTCCGACCGACTACTTGTCTTCTTTTTTGGCCGGCAGGAGGTCCTTGACCGCGCCGAAGCCCGGTGGTTCGCCTTCCTACTGTGCGCGTTCGTCAGTCGAGCCATGCGTCGGCTCGTCGCGCGAAGAGTCAGGTTGCACCGTTTGATGTGCGAGGTATAGATTCGGGTCGCCGATGCAGTTGGTTTGAATTGATTGAGTGCCCGTTCCTCGACCGACTGAAGATTCCGTGGAACTGAATTCTTGCGACGCGGCGAACGACGCGATAAACTGGGCTCCACCCGACGCATCTCGACCCCGCCGAGCCCTCGCCAATGTCCCTCCACGCGATCAAGAACTGCGGCCGCACTGCGGCTTTCCGGACGCTTCGCGTCGAAACTCTCGAATCTCGCCTCGCGCCGTCCATTGGAAGTCTCGACCTGACCTTCGGGGGGACCGGGAAAGTTCTGCTACCGGGCGGTCTGGCTGGCGAAAGTGTTTCTGCCATTGCCGTTGACTCCATCGGTCGGCTGATCGTGGCCGGCAACCCGGATGCGGGAAGCTCCGTTGTCGTCGCGCGTGTTCACCCCGACGGCTCGCTGGACTCGACTTTCGGAGCGAATGGTCAAGCCAACTTTTCTTTTGGCGGATCGACAAACGCCGCGTTCGCAGTCGCGATTGACGACCTGGGTCGGATCATTGTCGCTGGTGCCACGACTCCAGGCCCGCACTACGACTTTGCCGTCGCTCGACTCAGCGCGGACGGAATGCTCGATCCGTCATTCGGAAACGCCGGCGTCGTACTGACATCGATCGGCCCCGAATCCGATGTAATTCGAGCGGCGAGCCTCGACGAGCAGGGTCGAATTCTCGTCGCGGGGTACGCCTCGAATGGAACCTATGACGATTTCGCCCTCGCCCGTTACCTGGACAACGGGACGCTCGACACGTCATTCGGTGCGGCCGGCAAGGTCGTCACGCCCATCGGATCGAACAGCGAAGAGGCTTTCGCCCTGACCATTGATGGTAGCGGGCGCATACTCGCGAGCGGATATTCCGAGGTCGGCGGCATCCCGAAATTCGCACTTGTTCGGTATTTGGGTACCGGTCAAGTGGACACACTTTTCGGTAATGCGGGCAGGGTCTTGACGGCATTTCAGGCCGGTAGCGCGGAATACGGCACGGACTTGGCTATTGATTCGTTCGGCCGCATTATTCAAGGCGATAACTCGGACCTGAACTTTGCACTCGTGCGACTCCTCGACGACGGCACGCCGGACGCGGGTTTCGGGACGAACGGTAAAGTGTTAACGGCCGGGGCCGGCGGCTTGACGGGCATTGCGGCCGGGCTTGCCGCGGTCACACGGTCGGAAGGACCGAAGGACCCGCGGCCGTGGTCTGGGTCCTTCCCCGTCCCCCTTCGATCCTAACCTCACAGGGAACAGTCGGGCTTGTAGACAGAGTTTGTTTCTTGCCCGACGCAGGGTCACGCAGCCGGGCCACTGCGGCGTCGTCAGCCGAGGCGGTATAACGGACATGGAGCGTTCGAATCGGTATCCTCTTTCTTTCTGAGTCCCATTACCGACCTGAGACACATTCATTCCGCCCGGCGGCTGGCGTACGAGGAGCCGCCGCCCGACCTCGGGTTAAGTTCTTTTATCGTAGAGGGCCCGCACGCGCTGCGTAGACACTACAATCCCGAGCAGCTGATCTTGGCCTTGCTTCGCAAACGCAGCAACCGCTCGGGTCTCAGACCGCCATTCTGATAAGAATTCGGATTTCCAAGGGTCAAACCGTATGCCTTCTGATCCTATCGGAGCGATCCCGGTGGCCGGGGTGTCAGTCATGGGGGGGGGAATGGCTATCCTGAATAGTGAGGCCAAAGTGGATGGGGCAGGTTCTGGACTCTGAGGGGCAATGAGCCTTGAACCATCGGCCAACCTCGCCCAAAGCTCGTCTCCCGAACAGAGACCGAAGCTTGAGGTAGCCGAAACGGCTTCGGTCGAAAACGCTGGCAGGCGTTCGCGCTCAGATAATGGCTTTCCGATGGATCAAACCGAGTCACAGCTTTTCGCCTCTAACCAGATCGTCCCCACTGATCGCCGATGCGATTGTGCGGCCCGGCTAGTGGCCCACTCGCCGGAACCCTCGGACGACGACGTTCGGCAGGACGTAGACACGCTCTTGTGGTCACTCCGACTCCATGGAGTTCGGCGGTTCTATCGGCAACGGTTTTGGGAAACCGAGGCGAAGGAAGCCGAGTACGCCGACCGGATCGAACCGTGGCCCAAGCTCGAAAGCGTTTCCGAGCACAGTTGGCACGTTGCAGACTCTGTCTTGCTACTAGCCCCCCACTTTGGTCGCTTGGATCGGGGCCGTTGCCTGGAAATGGCAATCCTCCATGACAAATTGGAGATCCTGATCGGTGATTTCAGCCCCGTCGGGCGAAAAGGCGACGGCTGGGATTCGCACGCCTTCGACCCAACATTACGCATCGAGAAGAACGGCGAAGAGCGAGGGGCGCTCGTGCGGTATCTTGCACGGCTGCGGCCTTCCTTGCGGGGTGAGCAATGCGGGTTATTTGAGGAAGTGCTCAGCGGCAAGACGCGCGAGGCCAAGTTCGTCAAGGCGGTGGACAAGCTCCAAGCGTTTGCTTTTGTGGTGACGAAAAAGGCTGGCAAATTCGCAAATCGACACCTTCAGTTTACTCTCAGGTACGTCGAAAAAGGCGTGGGTGACTTCCCGGGCCTGTGGCGTCACTATCTGGAACTACGGCGTCGGATGGTGGAACAGGTGGCAGTGGATCGGGAAAAGTCAGTAGCCGCGATCGAGGGCGTACTCGGTCTTAACCAGCAGGAACTCCTGTTTCCCGAGGAGGAGTTATGGCCACCAGAGCCAACGTAGCGCTTATGGGACGCTCAGGAGCCGGGAAAACGATGGTGGCCAAGCTCCTCGTGACGGATTTCGGGTATCATCGGTGCAGTCCGGGAGACATCTGCCGACAAGTCTGTCGCATTATCTTCGGCGGTGAAGACCGCGAGGTGATGAACTGGGTCACGGACTTGCTTAAGCAGATCGATGATATGGTTTGGCTGAAGGCGGCGCTGTCAAACGCCCCTGCCGACCGCCCGCTGGTCTACGACAGTATGCGTTTCCGAGGTGATTATGAGTACCTCACCTCACTCGGCTTTTTGCCGTGGCGGGTAGAGTCGCCGCAAGAGGTTCGACACGCCCGAATGCGTGAACGGGGACAGGTGTTTTCGGCTGAGTCTGACGAGGACCATGCTTTGGAAACCGAATTACTCAACTATTCGCAGGTAGCTTTGATTGTTAACGGTTTGGAAGTGACGTCCGATGGCCTCCGCCAGCGAGTTACCGAGTTGATGAGTGATCGCACATCGTGATGGGCAGCCCAGCCAATGTCTCAAAATTTATTCCTGGATTTTTTGAACCGTGACAGCAGAGAGCTGTACGGGATGATGGATTGGTCGGACGCCGACCATGCTCGCGCCCTAGTCGAAGCGATCAACGTTGCGGCCTTCCTCTGTGAAGACTACTGCGTCATCCCTCCAGGGTTTATCGTTGAATGTAGCCTGGCCCAAAAGGCAATCGCCAAGCAGAAAGACTATTTTCGGAGTGGCCTGATCCGACTCTCAATGCGTGAGGACAGCCTCGACGCCTACTTTGAGAAAAAGACAGGTGAATACCGAGGCCATGAGGCGCGGTACAGTGGGCTTTTCGATCCAACAATGAAGGCATTCTTCAAGGGCAAAATCACCAACCGGGTATCGCGGGATCGCGTTATCGGCGATCGCCTGGTTGACTTGTGGGAGAACGGGCCCGACACGCCCGGCTTTGTGAAGTCAATCATTGCGACTTTAGGATTGGAGGCCGCAACTGTAGATGCGATTCGACGCATTCCAAGGCGACTTCGCGGAGAAAATCAGGCGATAACTTGGGAAGCCATCTCCACCGGCATGGGCGCCTCAGAACGCACAAATCCACTCGTTCGCGGGATGCGACGGGTGGTCCAGCATCTGTATTTCCTTCAGCACCTAGAGTCTCAGGGGCTCACTATAATCACGGGGCTTCCATTCGCGAAGTATGATTTTGGGCTCGCGATCGGAAGACACGGATTCGATTATGGATTACTTCGCTTGTTTCTAAAGACGATTCGGTGCTGGGATCTAATTGTTCAGATGTCCGCCAAGCGTATGGAACAGCTTCGATTCGAGTCAGGCTATCAGTTGTTCCGGGCTGCCTTTGTCGCGTTTGGGGATAGTGTTGAATCTTCGTCGGGCGCAAGAGCAGCACTCGGTATTATCGGGCAGCAGACCCTCGGCGTATGCAGGCCGATGCTATCGGCCGAGTCCCACGCGAATGGCATGGCGACCGGAACGCGGTTAAAGAGTAGCCAGACGGCAGACGCCATTTCGTCAATTGGCGAAATACTTCGGGTTGCTTCTGAGAAACTCAGCAACGTAGAGCTGCATTCTCCAACCCCTCGATCGGTTGCCCTCGCGACTGTCAGACGATCTCGGTCTTGGGAGGTATCTAGTATGCCGAACGACTTTGCGAATGCGGCACGAACGACAATTCCTGTAGCCATTTACTGCGCACTGATTGAAGAGAGGGAATATCTTGCTCAGCGATGGGGGCTGACAGCATACGAAAACACTGGGCATTGGAGTGGCGAAGTAGGCGGCACGAAGCTCCTCCTTTATACTTCAAATCAGATGGGCCGAGTGCCCGCTGCGCTCTCAACGATGAAGTTTTTGCTCGATTTCGATCCCAGGTTGTTACTGGTCCTCGGAATAGCTGGGGGATTTAAGAAGGAAGGCGTAACGGACGGGGACGTTCTTGTGCCTCAAATAGTTGCTGATCTGGCGACTAGAAAAATATACGAGAACGACAAAAAAGCCAAGGCAGAGTTTCGTCCACAGCCTCACAATGTGAATGATAAACTGCTCGACTTTTTGAACTCCTCCCGTTTTGATCGGACCAAGTGGTCCGCGGAAACCGCTGCAAGCGAAAAATGGCGGGTACTTGTTTAGCGCCCCTGGACGCCGGGTGGGGAAATCCGCATAACGCTTGCAGCTGACACGGTTGTCCGTCGCGAGGGAGCGCGTGATTGGGCCATCTTACGAGCAAGTGCTTCTCGAGCTCCAGCAGCTCCGCGAGC
>JANLUE010001390.1:0-4354 GCA_031363325.1 Gemmataceae bacterium | reverse complement strand
GGCCAATTCTGACGGGCGAACGCGGTCACTATGAATTGGCCGCCGGACGCGATTCGTTGCCGTTCATCGAGGCGATGGAGAAATTCGCCAATGAGGGCGGCATGTTGCCGGAGCAGCTCTGGGACGCCGACGATTTGCCGGACGGAAAGATGAAACGCGGTGGCCCGACCGGCTCGGCCATGCCTCTGTGTTGGTCGCATGCGGAGTATTTGAGCTTGGTGCGCAGTCGCAAGGATGGTGTTTGTTTCGACCGCATCGAGCCGGTTTTTCAACGCTATGCCAAGGCCCGGACCGGCAGCAAGATTGAAATGTGGACTCTCGCTCACCAGCCGCAGTGGATCACGCAAGGGAAGACATTGCGCATCATCACCGACAATGTGGCGACGATTCGATGGAGCTTCGATGGATGGACGACATCGAATGTCCTGCAAGCACGCGCTACCGGATTCGGTTGCTGGTTCGGAGATTTGCCCTCGGACCAACTTCCGTCCCGTGCGCGAATCGACTTTACATTCTCGACGCCCGAGGAACGGAAAGATTGCGACTTCCACGTTGCCGTCCACGAGGGGCCTGAAAAATGACTGACACCGCGGCTTCCACCCGTTCGGATGCGTTCGTCGTACCTCGCGCCGAGGAAGAACTTTCCGGTCTTCAAGCGATGTTCCGGCGCGGCCACTTTGATATGCCGGTCATCGACATGGGGCCTCGCTTACTTCCACTTCGCCAACCTGATGGTCGAAGCGGCTGGGACAACCGACATGGCGAGATCGTTCAGTTCGAGCCCAATACTTGGTGACTGCCCGAAGTCGAATGCGATCTGGCAACCGAGGGCGGTTGGCACAACTCGAAGGCGATGGAGGTGTGTTCGTGACGCAACCTGATCCCGTCGTGTTCCTACTCGATGTCGATAACACTCTACTCGACAACGATCGAATCATCGACGATCTGAAACAGCACCTGACTCGAGCGTTTGGAGCTGCACGCCAGCAACGTTACTGGTCGATTTTCGAGTCGCTGCGGATGGAACTGGGCTATGCGGATTATCTGGGCGCTTTACAGCGCTATCGGGCCGAGAACCCACGAGACACCCAGTTCTCGGAGACCTCTCGTTACCTGTTGGACTACCCGTTCGCCGATCGCCTGTTCCCCGGCTCCTTGGAGTTGATCAGGCGTCTGCGGGCCTGGGGACCGACGGTCATCCTATCAGATGGCGACGTGGTATTTCAGCCGCGCAAGATCGAGCGTTCCGGACTGTTCGAAGAAGTCGAGGGCCGCGTACTTGTCTACATCCACAAGGAGCGGGAACTGGACGACGTCGAGAATCGCTATCCGGCCAATCACTACGTTTTGGTGGACGACAAGCTCCGCGTTCTGACCGCGGTGAAGAAGATCTGGGGGTCGCGCCTGACCACCGTTTTCCCGCGCCAGGGGCACTACGCTTCCGACCCCGAGACCCTGGCCTCGCACCCTCCCGCGGACATTGCGATCGATCGCATTGGTGACCTGCTCCGGTTCGACCTGTCCGATCTGCTCCCGTCCGATCAGACCGGAAGTAGTAGACCCGCATCGGAGCCGACAGAATGTACGAAATGAACGGGAGAATTCCTCATGCAAATCCTGGTCGTAGATGTGGGTGGGTCGCACGTCAAGCTTCTGGCCACGGGCCAAGAGACCCCGCGCGAGTTCGTATCCGGATCATCATTGACGGCAGCGAAAATGGTTTCCGAGGTGCGGATGGCTGTCGAGGGTTGGAAATATGAGGTTGTATCAGTCGGTTACCCAGGCCCCGTTCTCCGAGGCAAGCCGCTTGCGGAGCCGCACAACCTCGGACCCGGCTGGGTCGATTTCAACTCGAGGCGGCCTTCGGATGTCCGGTGAAGCTCATCAATGACGCCGCCATGCAAGCATTGGGAGGCTACGACGATGGCAAGATGCTCTTCTTGGGCCTTGGGACAGGGCTGGGGTCCGCCATGATCGTGGAGGGCATCGTGGAGCCAATGGAACTCGCTCAGCTTTTGTACCGGAAAGGAACCTACGAAGATTACCTTGGAGTCCGAGGTTTGAAGCGGGTGGGGATTCGCAAATGGCGGCGTTACGTCCAAGACGTTGTGGCTCGCTTGACCGCAGCCCTCCAACCGGATTATGTCGTGCTGGGTGGAGGGAACGTCCACAAGCTAACAGAACTACCACCGGGTTGCCGGGTGGGAGAAGACGCGAATGCGTTCCGCGGAGGGTTTCGCTTGTGGGAGGAGACCGGCGAACGAAACGCTCAACCAACATTGTAATTCGGCACGAGCGAAACTCATGGAGTTGTCCCCAATGCCCGCGAACGCCTCAAGTCAATCGGCCGTCCGACCGGGGGCGCGTGTCCTCATCGTCAACGGCGGGTCGTCGAGCATCAAGTTCGCACTTTTCGATCCGGGCGACCCGCCCCGGCGGGTACTCGCCGGGGCCGTCGAACGGGTCGGGCTCGCCGACGCCTTCCTGCGGGCCACCGGTCCCGACTGGCCCGATGTCCGGCAACCGTTCCCGGCGGGCGATCCGGAACAGGCGGTCGCCGGGCTGGTCGCGTGGCTCGACGGGCTCGGCGAACTCGAACGGGTAACGGCCGTCGGGCACCGCGTCGTCCACGGTGGACCGGATTACAACGGCCCGCAAGTCGTTACTCCGGAATTGATCTCGGACTTGCGGTCGGCCATCCCGTTCGCCCCGAATCACCTTCCCGTCGAAATTCGGCTCATCGAAGCTTTGACGCACCGCCTGCCCGTTGTGCTCCAGGTCGTTTGTCTCGACACCGGCTTTCACTGCGATCTACCGCAGAGAGCCGCGTGGTATCCGCTGCCGGCCCGCTACCGGAAAGCCGGCATCAAGCGCTACGGTTTTCACGGCCTCTCGTTCGCCTACTTGATGGAGGAACTCCGTCGGGAGGCGGGGGATGAAGCAGCCCGCGGCAAGGTCGTCCTCGCGCACCTGGGATCTGGATCGAGTTTGGCCGCGGTCAAAGACGGCCGGAGCATGGACACCACGATGGGTTTCACGCCGGCCGGCGGACTGATGATGGCCACGCGCACCGGCGACCTTGACCCCGGCGTCCTCGTGCACGTCCTCCGGAACGAAGGGTTGACGGCCGACCAACTCGATGACCTCGTGAACCGGCAGAGCGGGCTTCTCGGCGTTTCCGAAACCACCTCTGATATGCGCGAACTGTTGGCGAAGAGGCAACTCGATGCGCGCGCGCGAGCGGCCGTATTCCTGTTCGTCTATTCCGTGCAAAAAGGCATCGGGGCGACGGCCGCCGCGATCAACGGCGTGGACACGTTGGTGTTCGCCGGCGGCATCGGCGAAAATGCTCCCGCGATCCGTGCCGAAATCGCTGATGGCCTCGACTTCCTCGGCATTCGCATCGACGCGTCGCGGAATGAGGCCAACGCCCCGATCATCTCGCCCGACGGTTCCGCGTGTACGGTCCGTGTCATTCCGACCGACGAAGAAATGACGATGGCTCGGATCATCTACGACGGGCAATACAAGACCGGCAGGCACCTGGGCCCGACCCCGTCGCTGACTCCGACTGCCGGCCCGCTGTCCGACGACCTGCTGCAAAAGATCGACGCCTACTGGCGGGCGGCCAACTACCTGTCGGTGGGCCAGATCTATTTGCTCGACAACCCGCTGTTGACGGAACCGCTGCGGCGGGAACACGTCAAGCTCCGCCTACTCGGCCACTGGGGTACGACCCCCGGGCTGAACTTCATCTATGCCCACCTGAACCGGATCATCAAGCAATTCGACCTGAAAATCCTCTACCTCGCCGGCCCCGGTCACGGTGGGCCGGGCGTCGTCGCCAACGTCTACCTGGAGGGGACGTACACCGAGGTCTACCTGGAGATCACCCGCGACGCGGCCGGGCTGAAGCGGCTGTTCAAGCAATTCAGCTTCCCCGGCGGAGTGGGGAGCCACTGCACCCCGGAAACCCCCGGCTCGATCCACGAGGGAGGTGAACTCGGGTACTCCCTGTCGCACGCCTTCGGGGCCGCGTTCGACAACCCGGACCTGCTCGTCGCCTGCGTGGTCGGGGACGGGGAAGCCGAGACTGGCCCGCTCGCCACCGCCTGGCACTCGAACAAGTTCCTCAACCCGGCCCGGGACGGGGCGGTCCTGCCGATCCTGCACCTCAACGGGTTCAAGATCGCCAACCCGAGCTTCCTCGCCCGCATCCCGGAAGACGAACTTCGCAAATTGCTCGAAGGGTACGGGTACGCCCCGCACTTCGTCAGCGGGCACGAGCCGGCGGCCGTCCACCGCCAGATGGCCGCCACACTCGATGCCTGCGTCGCGGCCATCCGTCAAATCC
>JANLUE010001379.1:0-1825 GCA_031363325.1 Gemmataceae bacterium | reverse complement strand
GCCTTGAGTTGGCCCAATGGACCGCCATGGTCGAACTTTCTCAGTGCCTTTCCGGTCTTGGCGTCCCAGACTTGAATCTGGTGGTTCGTATCGGCAGTGACGAGTCGATCGTTGCCAGCAAAGCGGGCCGCCCACAGATTGTTGCCGTCTCGGAGCTCGTACAAGGCCCGCCCCGTCTCCACGTCGATGACATGAACCCAACGCCGATCTCGCAAGGCGGCACACAAGCGTCCGTCGGGCGAAAGCGCGACCTGATCTTGGATCGAGTCGTTCGCACCCAGCTCCGGCTTGCGGACGACCGTACCTTCGGCGACATCCCAAATGTGGATCGCGACTCGGCCGGCTTCCGAATGGACGAGTACGACGCGACCGTCCGGCGTCAATGTGGCTTGGTCTGAATAGGCTTTCCGGCCAATCGAAAAATGACGAATTTCCCGGCCTGTGGCCGCGTCCCAGACGCGTACACGTCCGCCACCCGACGAAAGAATCCATTTGCCATCGCGGGAGTATTGAAGGCCCGTCATTCCTTCCCCATGATTGAACCGCACCGTCCCCAACCGCGCGATCGCTCCATCGGGAAGCGGGTCGCCGAACGCGTCCAGGCGGGGATCCGCACGTTCGGCGATCGGCTCTTTCACCAACGGTTTTGGTTGCTTTGGTGATGGGTCCGTCGTTCTGGCGTCGAGTAGCGCGGCACCGGCGAACAGTGCGAATCCAAGAGTCGCAACGCTGACAATCGATCCGATACGTGTTGTCGATCCGACGATTTGCTGAGCAATGGTAGCGACTGCGAACGACGGCGCGACGGCCTGGAGCGCGATCCGAGCGATGTTGGCCGGCGCGTCGGGCGTTACGGCGGCAGCCGCAACAAGTCCTGCGGAGAAAGTAACCCCTCGCAAGCGAAGTCGGCGGCCGAGTCGCGCTCGGCCGCGCTCAATTCGTCCACGCACGCAATCGGCCGACCAGCCGAGATCGCGAGCGACTTCGTCTTGCGTCTTCCCTTCCAAATAACAGGCGATCAGCGGCAGCCGGTACTTTGCCGGCAATGAATCGAGTTCTTTGTGCAAAATGGCGCACGCCTCGCGCCAGGACAGATCGGGTCCGTCAACCCGCTCGTCGCGAGTCGCGCGTGATTCGTGGAGGCGACGTCGGTCGTCGGCCCGCTTCACTTCAATCGCCGCGCGCCGGGCCACGCGAAAGAGCCAGCCGCCGAGCGTTCGACCGTTCCGAATGGAATGCGCCTTGCGAAAGAGCACGACAAATGTGGCCTGGCAGGCATCGTCGGCGTCGGATCGGTCGGCGAGAATGTGGCGGCAGGCGGAGAGAACAAGCGGCCCATGCCGACGAACGATCTGCTCAAACGCCGCCGAGTCACGCGAGCGAACAAACGCAGCGAGCAACTGTTCGTCGGATTCGGGTGCCCGCGCGACCACGCGGACTGCGGCACGAACGCACTTGGACAGAGATTCGGCGGATCGTTCGGGCATCGGGCCGCATCCTTTCGACGAGGAACCGTCTCACTTGAATGAGGGACCAGACGGGCAAAGAAACATGGGAATTTCAGTATCCGATCCCAAATCACCGAAACCTCTCGAGTTTGAGGTTCGGAGTTTTTTTGGCGGGTACGGCGCACCGGGCTTCGAACGGAGCGGACTGTGCCTTGCAAATACTCTGTTCCGTTGTCGGTCTGACAGAAAAATGTGGGCACAAATCCATCACCCTTCGACTTAAACCCAAATCACGTTGAGAACCGGAGTTTCAGAAAGGCGAGCCGGGGGGCGTTAGCCCCTCGGGTGACGCCGCAATGGCTTCCCTCAAGTTGGTT
>JANLUE010001514.1:0-3205 GCA_031363325.1 Gemmataceae bacterium | reverse complement strand
CCCGGCGATGCGCTGGATCAAGCGAACCCGGTCGGCTTCGGGAAACGCCGGGCGCAGCGTCAACAGTTCGTACAGGGTGATGCCGAGCGCGTAGACATCGCTGCGCGGGTCGGACACGCCCTGGAACCGCTCGGGGGCCATGTATCTCAAGGTGCCGACAATGTCTCCCGTCCGTGTCAGGTCGTCGCCATCGTCTTTCGCCAGCCCGAAGTCGGTCAGCCAAAGCGTGCCCTGGCGATCGAGCAGCAAATTCGACGGCTTCACATCGCGATGAAGTACGCGCTGGCCGTGCGCGTAGGCCAGCGCGTCAGCCGCCTGGACGCCGAGCCGGGCCACGCTCCGGAAGTAATGCGAGACGGGGCCGGTTAGAATCGCGGACGCCTCCGACGTGGCGACGACGGGCCGGGGGACCGGGACAATGGGCGCGGCCGGAAACTCACCGGTTCGCAAACCATCGGCCAGGGTCACGGTCAATTCGGATTGCGAAACGGCGGTCGGCTTCTCGCCCGATCGGAGTCGGCACAGTTCGAGGAGGACTTCATCGAGCCCCTGGCCCTGGATGAACTGCATCGCGTAATAATGGACGCCGTCGGCCGAGCCAACGTCGAAGACTGGCACGATGTTCGTGTGATGAAGCTTGGCGGCGCTGCGGGCTTCCCGGCGAAAACGCAACAATCGCAAACCTTCGCTGCTCGACGGCGGAAGCACTTTGAGCGCGACATGCCGGCCCAGTGAAACCTGTTCCGCTTCATAGACAACGCCCATTCCACCCCGAGCGACCTCTCGCAAGATTCGATAGTCGCCGAGTCGATCGGGTGGCCGATCGCGATCGCTCGCCACGGACACCTGTGGTTCGCTCCCGGCCGGCTTCGCTTCCTCCATCAACACGAGGGCCGGGAACAGATCGCGAATCTCGTCGGCCAGTTCCGGGTGAGCCGAGGTGTATTCACTCAAGGCCGGTCGTTCGTGGCGGCGCAAACGGGCCATGAACTCTTCGGCGAGTCGTTCGACCGGGTCGCGTTCGATGGCGAGTTCAGTCACGACCGTTGCCCTCCGGGATCATCCGGCCCGCCGGCGACGATCGCCTTCAAGCGACGAAGTGCCCGCACGAAGCGATGGCTCGCGGCCGCCTCGCCGATGCCGAGCACCTGGGCCGTCTCCGCGTTACTCAGTTCTTCAAAGTGACGCAGTGCCAGAACTTCGCGGTCGATGTCGTCCATGGCGTTCAACGCTTCCTGGACCCGCACCTGCAACTCCGCCTTGACGGCGGCCTGGCTCGGGCTGGCGTAGCGGCCGAGCAGTTGTTCCGCGAGCGAGACGGAACTGGCTTGCGGCAAGGCCCCCCGATGGATCGAGACCTCACGCCCGGCGTCGCGAACTTGGGTACCGATATGGTGTCGGTGAATCGCTTGAAGCTTGCGACCCGTGATGAAGCGAGCCCACAAATAGAACGGGATGCGCGGGTCCTTGAGATAATCGGCGAGGCTACGGGCAACTTCGAGGTACGCCTCCTGGAGCACGTCCGAAGGGTCGATCCGCCCCTGCAAGCGGCGGTCGAGTCGAAGTTGAATCATGCGTCGAAGCCGTGGCCGATGCGCCGAGAACGCGGCCCCGAGCGCGGCCGAGTCCCCGTCGGCCGCCCGGCGCAGCACGTCCGATTCCGATTCGCAGGTCATCGCGAGCCCCATTCCAGGGTAATTGCGCGCCGTACCCGCCAGAGTACCGGAATTCGCTCCGACGGCGCTCGCCCAGTTCGCCTTGCACCGTTTGCCGCAACTGGTATATCCGCCGCCATCGATTCTGGTCGGTTGGGGGAGTTCCATGCGCTCGGTCCTCGCACTCCTGGTTGTTGGCACCGCGTTCGCCGCCGAGCCGCCCCGTCGGGCGGCCACCGTTGACATCGACGGTGCCTCCGTGCTCAGCGGGCCGGCGCTGAAGTACCCGTCCGTGGCCGAATTGCGCAAAGGCGATTCCGTCGTGCTGTTGCGCGAAGAAGACAAGTACTTCTACGCGATCCTGCCGCCGCCGGGGGCCGTCAGTTGGATCAAGGGCATCCACCTCGGCAAGGTCGAGGCGGACACCGAAGGCAAAGCGAACGTCCCGGTCGCCGTCGAAGGGGCCGAGTGCGTCGCGGGAACCGATCGACGTTCCGGTCCGACGAACCACATCACGGCCCGCTTGCCGCGCGGCACGATCGTCGAAGTGATTGGACATTCGACGCGGATCGACAACGCCACCTGGTACCCGATCACGCCGCCGGACGGCGACGTTCGCTGGATCGCCAGGGGGGCGGTTAAAGCGAGTTCGGTGACGGCCATCGCCCCACCGGCCCCGTACGTGAAGCCCGATCAGCCGACGTTTTCGCCGATCCCGAGCGATGGCTCGAAGGGCGTGCCCGCGCGAACGGCGTCGGCCGAGTTGCCGCGCGTTTTCTCGGAACATCGCCTGTACGAGCAGGCCGTCCGGGCCGAGAAAGCCGGCGAGTACGCGGTCGCGAAGGGGCACTACGCACGCATCTATCAGGACTTATGGGACCAAAAGGCGGATCGCGACGCGATCGTGATCTGCTACAACCGCTACACGCGCTGCGAGGAAATGATCAAGCGCGGCGATGGCCCAACGCCGCTGCCGACCCGGACCGAAACTCCGCCAACGGGCAAGACCGAATCCGGCTCGCGGTCGGCCCCGATGGCCGCCAAGTGGACGACGGCCGGCTACCTCCAGGAACTGCAGAAAGTCTTCGTCGACAATCAGCCCGTGTACTCGCTCCAGGACGATCGCGGGGCGGTCGTGTACTACGCGACGGCCAACGACGGCATCAACCTGAAAAACTTCAACGGCAAGCGCGTGCAACTGTTCGGCGTGGTCCAACAGCGGCCCGAGCTCTACCGCCCGCACGTGGCGGTCGAGAAGGTCGAACTGGCGCGATGACGTGACCCGTTTGATCGGCCACTCCAAAGTCTCCGCAATTCCTCCGCGAGGCTGAACACTTTCTTCACGAGGGTTCGGTTACACTCCGCGTGTCGTTCATCTGACTCCGCGGACTCGCATCATGTTCTCCCCCTCGCGTCGATTGTTCCTCGGGGCATCGGTCGGCAGCCTCGCGTCCTACCCGCTGCTCGCCCAGGAACCCAAGAAGGATCCCGAACTTCCGAAGGAATTGCTTCCCGAGGTTCCGCGGCGGCGGGGCGGTGCAGAAGACGGC
>JANLUE010001345.1:0-2231 GCA_031363325.1 Gemmataceae bacterium | reverse complement strand
CTCGCTGGTCACCTGGGTGGACTTTGAAGAGGACGGCCAACTGCCGGGTTCGATCCGGACGGCCATCAGCCAAAAGGCCTACCGAGACATCAAGGGCGTTGATCTGAATCGAGCGATCGAGAATCGCAAGATTCTCTGGCTCGCAATTGTTGGCGGAGTCATGTTGCTCGCGAATCTGGTCGTCGCGTTCCTGCCACCGACCCGAACCGAATTGACGCTTGAACTACCGAAGGGTGGCGACGCGACCGTCTTCAGCAACCAGGACGTGGCCTTCGGGGTCCGCGTGCATGGCCGTATCCCGAGTCCGACCGACCCGGACGCGGTTCGCCTGCGGCTCTGGTACAACCCGGAAGACCCCGAGTCGTACGAAGATCGGCCGATGCGGCCGGCCGAGGACGATCGCCGCCAGTTCGCGCTGACCGTGCCGGCCAAGCAAGTTCGCACCGGCTTCCAGTATCGGATTCTCGCGGGCAACACGCAGACGGCCGAGCACACGATCACGGCCAAGATTCTGCCCGAGTTCCGCGACTTCGAGATCAGCTACGAGTTCCCCGCCTATCTGAAGCAAGCCCCCGAAAAGACGAACGAGCCGAACTTGCTCGCCCCGTATGGCTCGAAGGCGACTGTGATCGTTGCCACGACCCGCGAGGTGAAGCAAGGCTACATTCAGTTCGAAGGCCAGCCGCAAACCCTCGATGGCCAACTCATTGATGGTCGTCCGGACGCGATCAAGTTCGAGTTTCCAATCGAGAAACAGGGCACCTATCAGGTGTTCTTCACGACCCCCGAGGGGGACAAGAATTCGGACCCGGCCCGCTTCAAAATCACGGTCGTCGATCTGAAGCCGGTGATCCGTTCGTTCGATCTGGATTACGACTATCCGGCCTACTTGCGCTTCAAGCCCGTGAAAGTCGCTGAGGTTCGCGAGCCGGAGATCGAGGCGCCGAAGGGGACGAAGGTCATGCTGACCGCCCGGACCAATCGGGCCGTCAAGGAAGCGAAACTCGAACTGCCCGGCCTGCCGCCGATCGCCGGCGAGTTGTTGCCCGATCAACCGATGTGGGTGCGCTTCAAGCTTCCCGCCCTGATGGAAGAGACGACCGCACGTGCGACGTTCACGCCGAGCGGCAACGAAGCGCCGAGCCGAACCCGCGACGTGCCGATTCGCGTGTTCTCCGATCAGTTGCCGATCGTGCAAATCACCGAGCCCGCGCCGCAGGAAGTTTCGCTGCCGCCGACCGGGACACTCGAACTCAAGGGCATCGCCACGGACGATCACGGCGTCGACAAATTGACGCTGCGGTTCCGCCTGAACGATACCGACCTGATGCCGAAGCCGTATCGCGGCGGGATGTCGTTCCTGCGCAAGGAAGACAATTCGTGGCCGACTCGCGTCGACTACAAGGACGTGGTCAAGCTCCCGGAGCTCCGGCGAGAAAAGGACCCGACCTGGCGCGTGAAGCCGGGCATGCGAATCGAATATTGGCTGGATGCCGAGGACAATCGCACGTTGCCGGAGCCGAAGATCGGCGAATCGAAGCCGCACAAATACATCGTGGTGACCGAACCGCCAAAGCCGCCCGAACAGAAGGAAATCGACGACAAAACGAAGCGAGCGGAACAGGCGCAGAAGGAACACGAGAAAAAACAGGACCAAGGCAATCAGGCCGAGAAGCGCGACGTCAAACAAGATCCGCCAAAGGGGGCCGACAAGCCGCCCGAAGGCGATCCGATGCGCATGGGCGATCCGATGCCCGGCGGAATGGGCGACCCAATGCCCGGTGGCATGAATCCCCCGATGCCCGGCGGGATGAACCCCCCGATGCCGGGTGGTATGAACCCAATGGGCATGGGAGATCCGCCGCCCGACGTGCCTCCGGATCACGCCGACAAGACGAAGCAAATTGAAAAAGCGCTTCGGAACGCCAACAACCCGAATCCGGCCGAAGCCAAGCCGGACACGCGGCCGATGGACGACGCCAAGGTCGATCCAGGCGCGGCCCGACCCGAGCCGAAAGACCCGATGGGCCCGCCGCCGGCCGAGGACCGCACACCAAATACCGACCCGAACAAACCGATGATGGGCGAAGGCGCCGCGGGCCAGCCGAAAAAGGGCGAAATCGATCAGAAGCCGGGTGAGAAAGGCGATCGCAAACCCGCGGAAAACATGGGCGGCATGAAGCCCGACGCCGGCCAGGAGAAGCCGTCTTTCGGCAACGCCGGTGGCGGCG
>JANLUE010001341.1:0-4376 GCA_031363325.1 Gemmataceae bacterium | reverse complement strand
GGACGGCCATCGCGCGGGCCCTCGTCTCGAATCCCCGCGTACTCCTCGCCGACGAGCCGACCGGAAATTTGGACGCGACGGCCGGTGCTGAAATCGTTCGCCTGCTAAGATCGATGAACCGGGACGACGGCGTGACGATCTTGATGGTCACGCATAATTTGGAATTGGTCCGCTTCACGGACCGCGTCGTCCGGATGACATCGGGTCGGCTCGCCGACGACTCGCCGAGCCGGTTCGGCGACTCGGTCCCCGACAGCCACGCCGATTTGTTTCACGCACGAGTCGCATCATGACCCGGGTCTACATCAACGGTCAGTTTTTCGACAAGGCCGACGCCAAGGTCAGCGTCTACGATCACGGCCTTCTGTACGGCGACGGCGTCTTCGAAGGCATCCGAATCTACAACGGCAAAGTCTTCCGCCACGCCGAACACATCGCGCGACTTTACGAATCGGCCAAGCACATCGCGCTTGAGATCCCACTCGCGCCGGCCGAGATGGCGAAGGCCGTCGAAGACACGGTCAAGGCGAACAACAAGATCGACGGCTACATCCGGCTGGTGGTGACCCGTGGCCCCGGTACGCTCGGCCTGGATCCACGCACGTGCAAGCCAAATGTGATCGTAATTGTGGACGACATCAGTTTGTACCCGAAAGAGCTGTACGAGAACGGCATGAAGATCGTGACCGCCTCGCTGATTCGCAATCACCCGAACGCGCTCAATCCCCGGATCAAGTCGCTCAACTACCTGAACAACATCCTGGCGAAGATCGAAGCCATCCGGGCCGGCTGCCTGGAAGCCTTGATGTTGAACCACAAGGGCGAGGTGGCCGAGTGCACCGGCGACAACGTGTTCATCGTGAAGGGGGGCGTGTTGAAGACCCCCCCGACGGACGCCGGCATTCTGGAAGGCATCACGCGGAACGTGGTGCTGGAACTCGCGACCGGCGCCCGGATCCCGACCGTCGAGACAACGATGACCCGCCACGACATCTACGCGGCCGACGAGTGCTTCCTCACGGGCTCGGCCGCCGAAGTGATTGCGGTCACAGAGTGCGATGGGCGAGTGATTGGCTCGGGCAAGCAAGGACCTGTGACGAAGCAATTGCGGGACGCGTTCATTCGGCTGACGAAAGAATGAGGCGATGGAGATTTTCTCGCTTTCAAAGTCATTCCCGCCTGAACTCAAAACCCAAGAGCCGTTGCGCCCGCCGATCGCTCACCAACATTTGGACGAAGGCTACAAACGCCTTGTGACTGTGCGGTGCTGGAGCTCTTCAGGCAATTCGTCGGCCAAGCTTTTCATCTGATGACTCCGTTCGCCCTACTTCTTTCCCTGCCCGCCGCCGAGTTTCTCGAAGTACTCCTTCACCATGTCCTTGGTCGCCTTCGGCAAGCGTTGAACTTCGACGGCCTCGGGGGCTTCCTGGACGGCCTGGCGGATTTCGCCTTCCATCTCGATCGACGTGGCCTTCTTGAAGGCCGGGCCGTTGGTCGCGCCGCCGTACGACTTGCGGCCGCGCGTGTCGAAGAACCCGCGGATTCGCTCGTCGTCGCCCGCCTTCGTTTTGGCGTCCTTGTTCTCCGGCCGTCGGCCGCTCGCCCCTTCGGCATAGCCCTTCGCATCGTCCTTTGGGCCGCCCTCGCCCTTCTTGTCGCCTTCTCCTTCACAGGCCTTGCAGCCTTCCTTCTTCATCTGCCGCAAGTTCTGCAGGTGTTCCTCGACATCGTCGAGGTCCTTGAGTTCTTCCTGAAGGTCGCCGAGTTGCTTGCCGACGTTTTCGAGTTGCTCGGCCAGGCTCTCCATGTCACCCTTCTCGAGCGACTGCTTCGCCGACTTGATCGACTTGGCGAGTTCCTGCATCTCGGGGGTCATCTTCTGTTCTTGTTCGAGCTTGTTCAACTCGCGCTCGAGTGATTCGGCGTCTCGTTTCTCGCGCTTGGCCTCGTCGATCTTGTCCTTCAAATCTTGCTTCTTCTTCTCTTGCTCGCGAGTCAGGCGGTCGATGCGTTCCTTCATGTCGTCGAGTTGCTTCTTCAGTTGCTCGGTGTCCTTCGCGTCGAGTTTCTTTTCCTTGACCTTCTTCTTCAAGCGGTCGGCCTCTTCCTCGGCCTTCTTCAAATTGCCTTTGGCCATCGCTTCTTCGAAGTCCTTGGCCGGCCCTTCCTGGCGGGTCGCGCCGTTCTCGAGGTCGAACGACTTCGTCATTTCTTCCTGAAGCTTCTGGAACTTCTCGGACAATTCCTGTTCGCGCTTCTTCAATATCTCCTCGGCGGACGCGAGCTTCTCCTGGCGCTCGCGCATCTTCTCCGGCTTCTCTTTCTCGATGCCGCTCGAACGATTGTGTTCTTCGTAGAGGCGGTCAAGTTCGGCCTGGAGGTCGCGAAGTTGTTCCGTTCGCGGCGTTCGTTCGACGGGGGGCTTGATGAACGAACGCGGTACGGTCGGTTTGACGGCCACGCCCGAATCGTCGGCCTTGCCGTCTTCGTCCGCGTTTTTCCCCGGTCCATCGGCCAGCAATTTCTGGATCGGCACCGGGAACAGCGCCAACAAGACGACCCCGGTCGCGAGGACCGGCAGGAACGCCGCCCGCCAGCCAAGCCGAACCGGGAACCGCTCCTTCACAACAACTTTCGCCAGAGTCGCGTTCGCGTCCGTGATCAACGCCTGGCCCGCGAGCGACGATTGTTGATTCGGTGCGAGGCCCAGAGCCGTCGTGGCGCGCTCGTTCAATTGAAAGCGTTGATCGAGTGCCAGCGCGGCCGACAACGGCGACGGGGCCGCTCGACGGGCCAACCAAATCGCGAACGATGTACCAATCGCGCCGAGTCCACCGAGCACGAGCCACTTCACCGATTCGTCAGCGGATGGGGCGACCGCCGGTTCGACGAGAAACCAAGCGATCCCCGCGAGGAGCGCGAGCCCCCAAGCGACGCCGAGCCGGTTGAGCAGCGTCTGTGTGAACAATCGCCGACGCGTCTGGCGAATGCGAAGTTCGAGCGGGGTCGGTATCGGCCGGGCCATGCGTTCGCCCTCGGGCAAGTATCTATTGGGTATTATCGCCCACAGCCTCAAGGTTGCAATCGGAAATCGTCCGCTCTGTTACCGACTCAACCGATCCGCACCGGCAACGGGCACTTGGCCGACGGTCGCCAGCGCGAGCGACAGGAACTCGGTCGCGATGCGTTGGGCCTGGACATCGTTCGCGCGACACGCGGCGTCCCAGGCGTCGGCCGGCGTGCCGGGCTTCCACGGGGCACTGCGAACTTCGAGGTACGCTTTCGCTTTCGGCTCGGTGCCGCTCGGGCGAAGCACAACCTTGGCGACATCGCCCATGCGGAAGATCAGGAAGTTCCGCGAGGCCGCGTCGGTCGCCCCCTTGAGCGGCCCGAGTCGCGACGACTCGTCGCGCAGGTCTTCGAACGAAGTGACGGCGAGTCCGCCGATCGAACTCGGGGGGCTCTTTCGCAAAGCGTCGAGCATGCGCACCATGTTCGACTTGCCTTCGATCCCGGTCATCACGATGTTCAGGACTTCGTTGCGGAAGTAGCCGTATTGCCGGGCGAGCGAGTCGAGATAGTCGGGCACCGTGCGACCCTGGCGCTTCTGGTCGAGCGCCATCTCGGCGAGCAGGACGGCCGCGCCGCCCGCGTCTTTGTCGCGAAGTTCGGCCGTCGTCTGGAGACCGTGGCTCTCCTCGCAACCGAGGACGAAGTCGGCTGGCGTGCCCGAGACATCCTCGTACGCCCCGGTCGATTCGAGTTGCCAGATCACGTCGGCGATGTACTTGAAGCCGACGAGCAGGTTCTCGACGATTTGGGCGTTGAACGACCGGGCGATGCGGCCGACCATTGATGTCGTGACTTCGGTCGTGACCACGACGGGCGACGCCGGCATGCGACCCGTCTTCGCGAGTTGGTTCAACTTGAAGTGCGTCACCAGTGCGCAGATTTCCTGGCCAGTCAGGAAGCGATATTCCCCGTCCCCGTCTTTGTCGCGGCAGGCGAGCCCGCCGATGCGATCGGCATCGGGGTCAGTCGCGATCGCGAGGTGGGCCTTGTGCGTCTGGGCCAGGGCTTCGGCACGATCCAGACAGTCGCGGACTTCGGGGTTCGGCGTCTTGGTGACGTTTGGAAACTGGCCGTCCGGAGTCATTTGCTCGGCAACGGGGATCGGCTTGAACCCGGCCGCTTGCAGGGCTTCCATGGCGGTCATCGAGCCAACGCCGTGCAATGGCGTGTAGACGATACGCAATTCGTTCGGCTTGGGCGGATCGGTCACGCTTTGCTTGCGGCACAGTTCGATGTAGCCCTTGTGCGTCGAGTCATCGAGAAAGTGAATCTTGCCGCCACGCACCGCGTCGGCCCAGGGTATC
>JANLUE010001340.1:0-1903 GCA_031363325.1 Gemmataceae bacterium | reverse complement strand
CCGTTGCAGACATAGACGAACGCGTTGATTTTGCACCGCTGGCCAATCGTGACGCCATACGCAATGTACGATTTCCCTCCGACGATGCAATCGTCGCCAATCGAGCTATCCCGGCGAATATGCACGTGGTCCCAGATGGCTGTGCCTTCACCCAGGGTCACGCCGGGCTCGATGATTGCGGTTGGGTGGATTTTTGGCATTGGTCATTGGTCGGCAATCGCCCACGACAGGAATCCGAGTGGAAATTATCTTCCGGTCCTGGTGGCGTAAATGCAAGACCCAGACGCTCATGCGGGGCCGTCCGGCCGCGCGGATCGACACGACGCCTCCCTGTCAAGCAAGCGCCCGATACATCAACCCAATTCGATTCGTTTGGAATATTTTTCCGCGCCCGTTCTCATCGATCGCCCGGACTTTGTCCGGCGCGTGAATCGCCGAGAAATCCCGATGCAACTGGCGAACCCGGCCATCGACCTGGCCGCGGTACTCCGGCGAAGATCTCGACAACTCACCGGAATTCGGCTTCCCTTCTGTACGGATGTCATATATACTCTTTTACAGCATGGTGTAAGGATGGTCCGGCTCCATAGCTGCCAGCTGAGCCTCACCAAAACTCCACAAGGGGAAATTCCGATGACCGAAAGTCCGACCATCACTCGTCGTCAGAACGAAATCCTCGTCTACATTCGCGACAAGATCGAGAATCGTGGCTTTCCGCCTTCGATCCGCGAGATCGGCGAAGCGTTCAGCATCGCCTCGCCGAATGGCGTCATGTGTCACCTGAAGGCGCTCGAGAAAAAGGGCTGCATCGAGCGGAACAAGGGCGTGAAGGACCAAAAATCGGCCGCCCGGGCGATCACGATCCCCGGCCTGCGGCTCGGGTCCACCAGTTTTCCAATGCTCGGCACCGTGGCGGCCGGCACCGGCCTCGAAGCCGTCGCCCAGGACGAACGAATCGACATCGGCGAGATGTTCGCCGGCCGCGAGCATTACGCCCTGCGAGTGCGTGGCCAGTCGATGATCGAAGATCACATTGACGATGGGGATATCGTCATCCTGAAGCGGCAATCGACGGCCGAGAATGGCGAACGCGTGGTGGCCATGATCGATGGGGCCGCCACCCTCAAGAAGTACTTCCGCCGCAAGGACCGCATCGTCCTCGAGCCGTCCAACAGCACGATGGCGCCGATCGTCGTTGAACCCAATCGAGACGTGTCGGTCATCGGCGTACTGGTGGGGGTCCTGCGAAAGGTGTAGTCGCGAATCGGCGGCCAGAGCCGTCGGTGGTCGCTCATCGTCGACGGTCGATGTTCAAAGCCGCTCGACGACATCCTCCGTCTTGTAACGCACCTTTGGGACGGTAGCGTATTTGTCGTCCGAAGCCCGATAGCCGGCCGCGCACCCGACGACCGTCGCGTATCCTTGCGCCGTGATCCCCAGGATCTCGTCGTACTTCGCGGGGTCGATGCCTTCCATCGGGCAAGTGTCGACTCCGAGTACGGCGGCGGCCGTCATGAACTGACCAAGCGCGATGTACACCTGCCGCGACGCCCATTCGTTCACGTCGAACCCTCCCTGCGTCAGGCTGCCGAGCATCATCTTCTTGAACCCGCCGAGCGACTCGACTGCTTGACGGCGCACTTCGGCGACGCGCGACAGGTATCGGTCCAGGTCCGGCTCACTCAGTCCCCGCCGGATCGCGAACACGACCATGTGCGAACACTCTTCCGGCTGGCGTTGACCCCAGGAGTGGGCCGGTAATTTGGCTTTCACCGAGGGGTCGGCGACGACAAAGAACTTCCACGGCTGCAGGCCATAACTCGAGGGCGACAACACCAGGGCCTGTTCGAGCACGTCCCAAGTGGCTGCTGGGATCGGCCGGGTCGGGTCGAACTTCTTGGTC
>JANLUE010001315.1:0-5139 GCA_031363325.1 Gemmataceae bacterium | reverse complement strand
GGCCAGCCGGAGCACGAGTTCGCGGATGTCGTCGGCGGTCCGGGGCCGGCCCGGCTTGCGTTTGGATTGCTTCGCTTTGGGTTGGCGATCCTCACGCAGCCAGCGCAGGAACGTGCTCGGCGACACGATCGAGACGACGTCCCGGATGCCCGAGCCCAGCGCCCGGCCGAACTTGAGCAGTCGTTGCCGCTCCTTGGCCGTGACGATGACTCGCTTATCGATCCGCGAACGGAGGATCTCGTTTTCGACCTTCAAGAACTGGACTACCTTTGCCAGTTCCCGATCGGTGACGCGGGCCAGGAGCAAGAGCAGAGGCTGAAAGAATCGCGGCATGGATCGGGTCGGATCGGGGGTTCGAGTCGGAGAAGCACACTACTTTCCCGCCGGGGAAGGCGAGCGTCGCCGGCCGATCCTCGGCGGCCTCGGGCGAAGTTCGATTGTTGAGGGCTTGATGCGGACGTTCAAAGTCGACGGGGCGATTTCCGCGGCTCGACTTGACTAATGTTCGTGTGTCCAGTATACTTCACTTGAGGGGTTCGGTGGGGGATGCTGCTTGCCGACCTAACCGGCGATCGAGAGGGGGTGCGACAAAAAACAAAGAAGTTTAGTTTCGGGGGCCGGCGGACGGAAGGGGGTGTCCCAAAATGTCCACGATTGTCCCAAAAAACAAAAGAAGTTTAATTTGGCAACCTGAAGCTCGGTAGCTTCACGCTCGAATTCACCTACATGATTGTGCCGGTTACCGGGATTCCGATCACGATCGGTCGAAGTTACGACATGCTGCGTTCCTATTTTTCCTCCGGTGTCGCAGGGGTCTTGGGCATGCGCGATTGGCGACGTTCGAGCAGGCGTTGCAGGATGGCGACGGCGGTGCGGAAGTCGTAGTCGAACGTCATGAGCAGTTCGATGAGGTTTCGTGAACATGTGAAGCAGAGGGCGAGGGCCCGTCTTTCGGTCCACGTCGAATTGCTTTCAGCGGACCTGTTCGTCGATCCACCCGTATTTTCCCGAGCATTTTTGCACATTTTCGGCCGCACAATAATTCTTCCGGTTTCCTCCGGCTTACCTCCCAAGATCGATCGGCTGGAAGACCGCGAGTTATCTCGCCAGACGAATTGCGGTTCATATCCCGACGGGGTTCGTCCCCGGAGATTGGTACATGGCCGACCTGACCCATTTCGACGCGACGGGTGCCAGCCGCATGGTCGATACCAGCGGCAAGGCCGACACGGCCCGGACGGCGCGGGCGTCGGCCATCGTCCGGATGAGGCCCGAGACGCTCGGCCGCATTCGCGACAAGGGCTTGGCCAAGGGGGATGTTTTCGAAGTCGCTCGCCTGGCCGGCATCATGGCGGCCAAGCAGACGAGCAACTTGATCCCCCTCTGCCATCCGTTGGCGATCACTGGCGTGACCGTGGACTTCGATTCGTCCGGGTCGGATACGCTCGGCATCGCGGCCCAGGTGAAAGTGTTCGGCAAGACGGGGGTCGAGATGGAGGCCCTGACGGCCGTCAGTATCGCGGCCCTCACGGTTTACGACATGTGCAAGGCCATCGATCGCGAGATGACGATCGAATCGATTCGGCTCGACGAAAAGGCCGGCGGCAAGTCCGGCCACTTCGTCCGCGAACCCGTGGGCGGAACTGGCCAATCGGTTCCGCCCACCTTGTGAACCCGAGGGTACCATGTTCGACGCGCCCGCGCTCACCGAACCTCGACTCGCTGCAAAATCGCTATCGCTCTCGGCAATCGCAGGCGATTTGGCTGAAGTCGAACGCATCCTCGACGAGGCACTGAATCCGTTCCGGTCCCGGTTCGGCCCGCTGGTTCAACACCTGAAGCACTATCGCGGCAAGCGGCTTCGGCCGGCCCTCGTGATTCTCGCGGGCCACGCCTGTGGCCGGGTCACGCGGGCGCATCACGTGCTCGGAGCGGTCGTCGAGATGGTTCACACGGCGACGTTGGTCCACGACGATATTCTCGACGAGGCCGAGACGCGGCGGCACGTCTCGACCGTGAACGCCGGCTGGGGCGCGAAGACGGCACTCCTGCTGGGCGACATGCTCTTCTCGGCCGCGTTCCGCCTGTGCGCGACGATCGACGCCAAGGCCTGCGAGTGGGTCGGCGACGCGACCAACCGCGTTTGTGCCGGCGAGTTGTTGCAAGTGTCCCGGGCCGGCCAATTGAACATGCCCGAACGCGACTACTTCGAGATCGTGGCCGGCAAGACCGGGGCGCTCACCGAGTGTTGCATGCGGCTGGGGGCTCACTACGCGGGTGCCTCGGCCGAGGTCGTCGAGCGCCTGGCGACGTTCGGCCGCGACCTGGGGATCGCCTTCCAGATCGCGGACGACGTGCTCGACCTCACAGGCGATGCCTACATCGCGGGCAAAACGCTCGGCACGGACCTCGAACAGGGAAAACTCACGTTGCCCGTGATCCGCGCCCTGTCGGAACTTTCGCCCGACGACGCCGAACGCGTTCGCGAGTCGATTCGCCGTGGTGCGGTCGATGAAGTCCTCGACGCCCTGGCCACGACGGGCGCGCTCGAAACGGTCGGCGGCGAGGCCCGGCGAATCGCGGCGAACGCTCGCCGTGGCTTGGCGATCCTGCCGGCGACTCCATACCGGGCGGCCCTGGAGCAGATGTGCGAGTGGGCGGTGCGGCGGGACCGCTGACACTGCTCATAGTTCGCCACTACAAATCCAACGCATCCAGGTCGTCCATCAATTTGTCGAGGTCGTCTTTCGGTCCCTGGCCGGCGTCCGGTTGGCGTTTGGGGATGCCGACCGCCATGCCCACAGCGGTTCGCCCGTCGGCCACGAGTTCGCGGTCGCGTTCGGCGACGGCCATGGCCATTGGGTCTTTCACCTCGCCGCCGAACAATTTGGTCAGATCGATCTTCAGCCCGGTGATCGCCCCGACCGGTGCCCCCGCGATCGCGGCCGACTTGTACTCCGGAAACATGATCGCTTGTTCGGGGCAGACGCGACTGCAGGCCGGGCACCCCTTCTTGCAACTGTCCTGATTCTCGACCAACAAGCGATCCAGCGAATCGACGCCATAAACGCCGAACAGACAGAAGTCGAGGCACTCGAGGCAGTTCGTACAGCGGCCGTAATCGATCACCGGGTACCAGCGACGATCGGCCGGGCCGAGCAATTGTTCGGGACTAAACGCCTCAATGGCGGACGCATGTCCATTCGTCGATGGAGCCGCAAACCCGAGTTGCACGAGCGGGGCTGGCTTGTCGGAAACCTTTTTGTCGTTTCGCTCGCGGCACTCGGCCGCCACGCGGCGCACTTCTTCGATGAAGGGGTCGGGCGTATTCCGGTCGCGCAGGTCGAGGCAATAGATGTGCCGGTTGGGTAACGCACCGGCCGGTCCGATGCCTTTCGCCGGAGCGGCTTCCGCGTCTTCGTCCTCATCGTCCGAGGGGGGCCTCAACAGCGTTTCGCCCAAGTGGCCCTTGACGCCGATCCGATCCAGCAGCCAGAACGCGGCACGGGGGAAGTGCCACGTCAGCACGAGCAAATCGCCGGAGACGCCTTCGAGGTACATGCGGCCCGTGTGATCGGGCCCGAGGTCGTAGAGATTGGGGACGATCGATACGTCGAGCCCGGGTTCCATGATGAGCGCGGCCGCCACGCTCTCCTCGAGCGACCGCTTGGCCGGGTGCTTCCCCGGTGCCTGCGACAAAACGACGGTTAACCTGTTCCGGCTCATGGTCCGTATGTTCTATTGCGGACGGCGCGTGGGCACAACGGGAGTGCCGTGCCGTTCGCCAGTGCCGACCAATCGTTGGTGGGCGGTGGGCGATTCAGTTCAAATAGACGAACTCGCTGCTTGCGAAGAGCACCTGGGCCAGCGACTGCCAGGCTTTGAGGCGACGCCGTGCCGCGTCCTTCTCGCGCTCGCCGAGCGCCGCTTCGTACCGATTCACGTAGTCGAGGGCGGCCGCGACTTCTTCATCGAGCGCCGGCCGGCCGAAGGCCCGCAGGTGGGCCGACCGTACGCGGTCGGATTCGTTCGCCGTTTTCAGAAGCGATTCGGCGAACACGCGGGCTTGCTCCAGGACGAAGGGGCTGTTCATCAGGTACAGGGCTTGCGGGGCGACGACAGTGCTGGCGCGTTGGCCGTTCGAGACGTGGGGTTCGGCGAAGTCGAAGGCTTGCAGGAAGTCGTAGACCGCGTTGCGAACGACCGGCAGGTACACGCTGCGTCGGCGATTCTCGAACCGCAGGGCGTGCACCGGGCCGTCGAGCGTCACGTAGCTGAAGTTGCCATTGTTCAGGAGCGAACCGCCCATCGTGGCGTCCAGATTGCCGGCCACGGCGAGGACCGCGTCGCGGATCGGTTCGGCTTCGAGTCGGCGCCGGGGGTAGCACGACAGCAGGCGATTCTCCGGGTCGGCCTCGGGCGGGTTGTCGCAGGCTTGCTGATACGTCTCGGACAACAGAATGCGGCGATGTAACCGCTTGATCGACCAGCCATCTTCGACGAAGCGCCGGGCGAGCCAGTCCAACAGTTCTGGGTGCGTGGGTCGCTCGCCGAGAGCGCCGAAGTTGTCCGAACTGCGCACGAGCCCTTCACCGAAGTGGTGCTGCCAGACGCGATTCACCAGGACCCGGGCCGTCAACGGATGACTGGGGTCGGTCACCCAGTTCGCCAGTTGTAGTCGGCCGCTCGCGGCGCGGGTCGCGCCGTAGCGGGTCTGGTTCATATCGGCCGTCGGCGCGTTCCCGGACATGGCCACGAACGGGGCCTGCGACTCGCCGGCCAGGATGCGCGGGAAGATCGCCGGTGCCTCGACGCTCGCCGTCAAGTAGTTGCCGCGAACTTGCACGAACAGGTTGCGGGGCCGACCGTCGCCTTTCACCTCCGGGTATTTGGCTCCCTCGTCGACCGAGAGGACCATCACGGTCGGCGGGGCGGACTTGCGAATCGCGGCCAGTTCGCCGTTCAGCCGCGACAACTCGGCGACCGGCTCGGGATAGTGCGTTTCCGGATTGGCCGGCAACGGGGCCTTCAGCGCGAACGGCCCGGCCGGGTCGGCGAGGAGTTTCTTGCCCGTTTCGGAGTCCATCAATGATTTCGCATACGTTTGCGCGAAGGCGGCGAGCGACTTCGGGGCCGTCC